>DASQSS010000223.1:0-13858 GCA_035642255.1 Ktedonobacterales bacterium
GCTGGTTGCGCCGGAGCTTCGGGGACCGATGCGCAACGTCACTCGCCTCGCGCTCCCGACCCACCATGGATGGCGCCTCCACGCCACTCGTGCGCTGCTTGCCGTGATGCCCGATGGGAAGCTGGAGGGCGTGACGATCGAGAAAGTCCAGGGTATCAGCGCAGACGTTCCTGGGAACGGACCACGAGTTCGCGTCTACCGTCCGGTGGCTCGTCGCTCTACAGCCGCGCTGTTCTGGATACACGGCGGCGGATTGATCTTCGGCCGCGCCGTCCAGGACGATCATCTGTGTGCTCTGACGGCGCGCGATCTTGGGATACTCGTCGTGTCGGTCGAGTACCGGATGGCGCCCGAGCATCCGTTCCCGGCGGCTCTGGATGACTGCCTCGCGGGCTGGCGCTGGCTACAGCGAGAGGCTCCGCGCCTCGGCGTGGACCCCGCCCGCGTCGCGCTTGGCGGCGAGAGCGCAGGCGGAGGGCTCGCCGCTAGTCTCGCCCAACGACTCCACGACTCCACACACGACTCCGCTGCGAAGCCAGTCGCCCAATGGCTCTTCTGCCCGATGCTCGACGATCGCACTGCCGCACGCCAGGAGCTCGATGGCGCTGACCATTTCGTATGGAACAACCGCCTGAACCGCTTCGGGTGGCGCTCCTACCTCGGCGTCGAGCCTGGCGCCACCAGCGTCCCTACCTACGCGGCGCCCGCCCGGCGGGAGAACCTGCGCAGCCTGCCGCCCGCATGGATCGGCGTTGGCGACATCGAGCTCTTCTACGACGAGACTCGCGACTACGCCGAACGCCTGCGCGCAGCGAGCGTGGAGGTGACGCTTGACATCGTGCCAGGGGCGCCCCACGGATTCGAGTCGTGGGCGGCCAACACTTCAATCGCCAGAGCCTACCTCGGTCGGGCGCGAGAATGGCTCAGCCAGGCGCTCGTGGCGCGCGAGTGAAATCGACTGTAGTGAACCAGCTTCAGTCGGCGCATTGCTCATCGGATGAAAGGCGCTCACAGCGCAATCGCTCGTAGCCTTTCCCGCAGGTAGCTATATCGCTCGGTGGTACACTAGCATCCTATTGTCTTGTCTGAGCGCGGTCTTCCAGGCGCCTGGAAGGCCGCGACTTTTGCGCGTGTGAACGTCAGTCTGGCAACTGGAACGCAGCATGCTACGACAGCTCCGTAAATCAGTGTCTTCCAGTCACCCTTCTGCCACACTTGACTGGAACAACCGGGCATAGATACGGAAAGATAACCGCCATGCGACTTAGCACGATCAAGCAGATCACTCTCGATACCATCGCGCTAGCGCTGGCGCTCGACCAGAGCGGCTACACAGAGGCGCTGCCGCCCGTCTACGAAACAGCGCTCATGGCGCTGCGCCTGGCGATGGGTGATGACGACCCTCAGCCCTCATGGGAGCGGGTCGCCGCGACGCTAGCCGACAGCCGCCAGCGACTCATTGTGGATGCGCTCGATCAGGCGCCACGCGATCAGCTGCGTCGTCGCCTCGCCTGCATTGCGGACCTGCCTGAGGTGACCGGATTCAACGCCCTCGACGACATCTATGCGCTGATCAGCGCGACCATCAATGTCGGCGCCCCGCGCTACAACCAGGGCGATGTACGCGGCTGCGCGGCCCTCTATTGGACAACGCTCCGGCTGATCGCCGAGACCCCGGCCCTGCGCGGGTTCCCCGGCTATGCCAAAGCCGTCGCCCAGATCAAGCCCGTGTTGGAGTTCGCCGTTCCCGCGGGGCCGTTTACCACTGCCGCCACAGACGCGTTCGCGTGGGAGCTGCGGCATGCGCTCGACGCGGTGGCGCGCATCGCCGCCTGAACATCGCCACGCCCCAGCTTAGCGCGTCATACCAGGATCAGGGGGAGCAGAGGCGCCAAAGACTGGCTGCTCTTCCACCGCATGGAAGCCCTGCTGACCAAGCAGCGCGATCAGTTGGTCGCAGTGCTCGCGGTTGCGCGTCTCCAGCGTCAACGACACCTCCACGTCCTGAATAGGCGCGCGGGGCGCCGTGCGGTGATGCGCCACATCCAGCACATTAACGTTCTGCTCAGCGATGACGGAGAGCAGGCGCAGCAGTTCGCCGGGACGATCCGGAATCAGCAGGCGCAGCACGAGGTAGCGTCCCTGAATCGCGAGACCGTGGGCAATGAAGCGGCTCACCAGATTCATATCGATGTTGCCGCCACTCAGCACCACCGCCGTGCGCAGACCCTGCACGGGAACCTTGCCCGCCAGCAGCGCGGCCACGCCCGCCGCGCCCGCGCCCTCCACGATCAGCTTGCAGCGCTCCATCAGCAACAGCACCGCGCGGATGATGTCGTCATCGTCCACGGTGATGACATCATCCACCAGATCACGCGTGATAGCGAAGGTATAGTCGCCGCAAGACTTGGGCGAAATGCCGTCAGCGATCGTGTTGACGCTCTCCAGCTCCACGATATGGCCAGCGTCGAGCGCGGCGCGCATCTTCGCGGCCCCGCTCGCCTCCACGCCGTAGATGCGGACATCCGGCTTGAGGGCCTTGATCACGGTCGCGATACCAGAGATGAGGCCGCCACCGCCAATCGAGGTAATGATCGCCTCGACATCAGGCAAATCGCTCAAAATCTCCAGTCCGACAGTCCCCTGCCCCGCGATGATATCGGGATCATCGAAGGCGTGGATGTAGGTCGCGCCAATCTCGCGCTGAATCTCACGCGCCCGCTGGTAGGCATCGCTGTAGCTCTCGCCAGCCAGGATCACCCGGGCGCCATAGCCCTCGGTGGCAGTAATCTTGGCCAATGGCGCCGTCGCTGGCATGACAATCGTACACGCAATATTCAAGGCCGCCGCCGCGATCGCGACACCCTGCGCATGGTTGCCCGCCGACGCCGCGATGACTCCGCGCGCGCGCTCCTCTGGCGTCAGGCGCGAGAGCTTATAGGTCGCGCCGCGCACCTTATAGGAGCCAGCCCGCTGAAGATTCTCGGTCTTGAGGTAGACGTGCGCGCCTGTCATCTCGCCCAGAGTGCGGGAGGGCAATAGCGGCGTGTGATAGACATGCGGTCGCACAACATCTTGCGCTCGCCATACGTCTTGAATAGTAGGCAGGCGCAACGCTGAGGCGCCGTTCTGCGTAGTAGACGTAGCGGAGGGTGAGGTCGGAGCGACGGAGCTGGGGTCTGTAACTTGCGCCTCGTGTGCGCGATCGGGAGCGTTTTTCGCGGTGCGCGCCATCGCGGTATGCCGTGCGTTCGTATCAGACGTGGTCATGGAAGCGATCCTTTTGAGCGTGCGCGCCGTTGCGCGGTAGGCGACAAAGCCTTGTAGTCATTCATCATGCTAGCACACTCTACCCAGCGCATGAAGCCTCTCGAAGCCTCTCGCGCTCGCAGACACGACGTCCGGGGCATGAAGCGTTCTTTGAGACGCGGTTGTGGGGAAAGCCGGACTCAGCCGACAAGGGCGTATGTTGAGTCCGCAGGCGCCAAGGAGACGGTCAGGTGGCGGAGACTGACGCGCCAAAGCATGCGCAGGAAGACACAAACGGCGCGGCCCCCTCAGGCCACACCGAGCGACCGCCTGACACGTTCCTGTATGACGCGTATGACGCCCCGTATGACGCCCCGTATGACGCGCCAGCGCCACAGCTTCGCGTGATGGCCATCAGTCCATTTTCCCAGCCGCTCACTGAGACGTCGGTGAGGGGCGCCAACGCTACGCCCAACCCCGTGACAGAGGACGACTACGCAGCGCCCGCCTCGGTGACAGAACGTGACGCCGCTACGCCACCACCCGCAGAGACGCGCATGACCCGAAAGCAACGTATCGAGCGCGGGCTCTTGTCGCTTGGTGTCGGACTCGCCTGCGCGCTGTTGTTCGCGCCTGTCGCAATTGCGCTCCTGGCGGCGCTCGCCTCGCTTGTGACCGATGGGGTGGCGACGTTGGTTATCATCCGCCTCGTCAAGCAAGGAATCTTCTTGCAGACCGGCGACGCGATGACTGCGCTCAGCATCGCCAGCCGCGTCGGGTTCCTGGCGATTGGGTATCTCGGCCTCGTCTGCGCGCTGATGACGCTGATGTCAGGATTGCTCGGTCGCGGTCGTGGTCGCCTGTTTATCATTCCAGGAGCGCTGCTGACAGCCTCGGCGCTCGTGCTCTTCGCGTCTGGCATAGCGCTCTGTTGGCCGTTGGTCGCGCCGCTCATCTCGCTGACGTCGCTGCGCATCGCGGTGGTGACGCTCGCGGTCTACACCGCGCTCGATACCGCAACGCTGGCGGCTCTTATGGCGGATACGCGCCAGACGCGCCGTCGCGCGCTGCATGTGCGGGCCACCGCCAGCGGCTCAGCCGGGCGAGACGCAAAGGATGCGCGCCATGAGGCACCACCGGCGCCGCCTACGCTGGCCAGCGGCGTCTGAGCGACTTGAGTGGCGCGCACGGCCAACCCACTAACACTCGGGATTACTCTTGTGATGGCAGCGCGAGGCCGATCAGCTTATAGACCAGCTTGGCGGCGACCACTGGGCTGACATGATCTTCGAGCAACGGCGAAAGCTCCACCACATCGAACCCGATGATACGCTTGCGACGCGCGACCTCGGTGAGCAGGTCGATCGCGTCATACCAGCCCAGCCCACCCGGCTCTGGCGTGCCTGTGCCAGGGACGAGCGACGGATCAAATGCGTCAATGTCAAACGTGACATAGACCTCGTCTGAGAGTGTGTTGACGACCTGCTCGATCCAGTCGCGGCGGCCCCGCAGTGTCTGCGCGTGGATGTCGCTCGCTAGCCACATCGGCAGCTCACGCTCCGCGACCAGTCGCGCTTCAGGCTCGCTGAGGCTGCGGATGCCAACTTGCGCCGTGCGTGGGCAGACCTCCAGCGTGCGCCGCATGATGGTCGCGGCGCTGTACGTCGCGCCCTCGTATTCGTCGCGCAGATCCGCATGCGCGTCGAGCTGCAAGACGCTCATGCCAGCATGCCGCTGCGCGAATGCGCGAATGACGCCAATCGAGGTCAGATGATCGCCGCCAAGCGTGACCACAAACTTGCCCGCATCGAGCAAATGAGCGGTGACCTGCTCAATGCGAGTGGCCATCGCCTCCGCGTCGCCATTGATGATCTCGACCGGGCGCAGCGTGTGAATGCCGACCATGTACGGCGAACGACGCAGCTCCGCGTCATATAGCTCCAGGTTGCGCGAGGCGGAAATGATCGCCTGCGGGCCTTCGCGTGTGCCGGGGCGATAGCAGGTCGTGCCATCAAATGGTACCGGCGTAATGACCACGCGCGCAGTCGAATAGTCTGTGTATTGTGCGTCCAGATGCATAAACGCGATGGCGGGCGCAAGCGCCTCGTCCAACGCGGTATAATCAGCCACGGTATGTTCTCCTCGCATTTCAGCGCTCTCGTGTCGCGCGTGTTCCTGCGCGACCACCTGGCGCGTGCGCAACCTGTGCATTATATCGCGAACGCTGCGCCCATCTTGCGCCGCGGACGATCCGATGTGCTACAGTGGTGATGGCTGTTATGGCAAGCGCCCCCGTGTATGGAGTATGAACGTCCCCTGGATGGAGATGCGCCCAGAAACCTGATTGGTGTGTGCCACGCATGTCCGGGCGCAGCATGCGAGAGACGCTATGTGTCGATTTGTGGTCCGATCGAGCGGACGAAAGAGGGCGCGAGTCTTGCCGGCGAGGGCCGGAGACGTTGCCGCGCCGCAGTGTATTCAAGGAGCCTGTGTGGCTATTCGCGTGTACGTGGGGAATCTCCCCTACTCCGCCACTGATGAGCAGTTGGCGGAGCTGTTCAGTGTGTATGGTGAAGTGTCCGAGGCAAGCGTGGTGCATGACCGCGCTTCCGGGCAAAGCAAAGGGTTTGGGTTCGTGCAGATGGCCGACGACGAAATCGCGCGTCGCGCCATACAGTCGCTCGACGGCACTATGATGGCTGGGCGAACGATTCATGTCAATGAAGCGGACGAGCGCCAGCAGCGCGATACCGCTACGCCAGGTGAGGGGAGCGAACGCCCACCGCGCCGGGACTTTGGCGACCGACCGCCGCGCCGCAGCTTCGACGACCGGCCACCGCGCCGCGACTTCGGCGGTGACCGTGGGCCACGTCGCGACTACGATGATCGTCCGCCACGTCGCGACTACGACGATCGTCCGCCACGCCGCGAGTATGACGACCGGCCGCCACGTCGCGACTACGACGACCGGCCGCCACGTCGCGACTACGATGATCGTCCGCCGCGCCGCGACTTTGGGAGCGATCGAGGTCCGCGTCGCGACTACGATGACCGGCCACCGCGCCGTGACTTCGGTGGTGACCGTGATCGGCCGCCGCGCCGCGACTACGATGATCGTCCGCCGCGCCGTGAGTATGACGACCGTCCGCCACGCCGTGATTTCGGTGGTGATCGAGGGCCACGTCGCGAGTATGATGATCGTCCGCCGCGCCGTGACTTCGGTGGTGATCGAGATCGGCCGCCACGCCGCGACTTTGGCGGCGACCGTGGTCCGCGCCGCGATTTCGGAGGCGATCGGGATCGTGGCCCACGTCGCGACTTCGGTGATCGGCCGCCACGCCGTGACTTCGGTGGTGACCGTGATCGTGGTCCGCGCCGGCCAACCGAGACACCTCAGTGGCAGCGTGACGACGCCGCGGCATCAGGCTGGGAGCGGCGCCATACATTTGATCGCGGCCCCAAGCGTGAGCGTGATAACCGCGAAGATGGCGCCGCCCGCAAGCGCGCCAGCCGCACGGCGAAGCCGCGGACGCACGATTTCAGCGACCAGCAGGAGCGCGACTCCTAGCTCGATAGAGCGTGTCAGCCTGACTTGCGGACATGCGTGAACATCCCCCCTTCTCCAACTCGCGAGAAGGGGGGATATCTGTTTGCGCGCAGTCTCGAAGCATGCCCTAGCGGATGACCACCCGCCTGCCTTCGACTTTGAGGCGACCTGAGAGCGCAAGGTCGAGAGCCAACGGCAACAGGCGATGCTCCTCCATCAGGATGCGATCTGACAGCGTCTCAACCGTGTCATCGTCGAGGACGGGAACGGCTGCCTGCGCGATGATCGGTCCCGCGTCCACCTCCTCGGTGACGAAGTGGACCGTGCAGCCCGTCACCTTCACCCCGGCCTCCAGCGCCTCAGTCTGCGGGCGCGGCGCCATGCCACCGGCGAAGGCCGGCAGCAGCGACGGATGTACGTTGAGAATGGCGCTGGGATAGGCGTGCACGACGCTCGCATCAAGAATTGGCTTGTAGCCCGCCAGCGCCACCACGCGCGCGCCCGCCTCGCGAAGCGCCGCCACGATGGCCGCGCCAGCATCCGCACGCGAGGGATAGGCCTTCGGGACGATGACACGGGTGGCGATACCGTGAGCCGCCGCGATTGTCAATGCGGGCGCATCGACCCGGCTGGAGATGACCAGCGCCACACGCGCATGGAGCTCACCGCTCTCGATGGCCCGCAGAATCGCCTGGAGGTTGCTGCCACGACCAGAGACGAGCACACCAATGCCCGCGAGTTCCGCCGGAGAGTGCGGCGTCGTCATGCCAGACCCTCCACCCGCACACGCGGCGTCCCCGCCTCACCTGCGTCCCAGGCGCGCACGGAGCCAATCGGCCGCGCGCCCGCCGCGCCTGACAGCGCCAGCGTCCGCTCCAGATGTTCGGGGTGTGTGAACACGACGAAGCCGATACCGAGATTGAAGACGCGGGCCATCTCATCCCACTGAATCGCGCCGCGCTGCTGAATCAGACGGAAGATGGGCGGTATGTCCCAGGTTGTCGCATCAAAGTCCACCCCCAGTCCGTCAGGCAGCACGCGCGGCACATTGTCCACCAGACCGCCGCCAGTGATATGCGCCATGCCCGCGACCAATTCTTGCTCCAGCAGGGGCGCGACGTCATTGAGATAGCAGCGATGCGGCTGAAGCAGCTCATCGCCGAGTGAGCGCCCAAGCTCCGGCGGAGTCGCGGCCAGATCGTCGTTCGCCAGCGCCTTGCGGGCGAGCGCATAGCCATTGGTATGCAGTCCGAGGGATGGAAAGCCAACCGCGATGTCGCCCGCGCGAATTTGCTGGCCAGTGATGATGCGCTCGCGCTCGACCACGCCAACAATCGCGCCCGCGAGATCATACTCACCTGGAGCGTAGAAACCGGGCATCGCGGCGGTTTCGCCACCAATCAGCGCGCAGCCAGCCTCGCGACACCCCTCCGCTACACCACGCACGACAGCCACCGCCTGGTCGCCATCCATCGCGCCCAGGGCGAGGTAGTCGAGGAAGAATAGCGGGCGAGCGCCGCAGACCAGAATGTCGTTGACGCAGTGCGCGACAAGGTCTTTGCCGACAGACTCGTGGCGATCGAGGGTAAAGGCAATCTTGAGCTTCGTGCCAACACCATCAATCGAGGAGACGAGCACCGGGTCTCGCAAGCCCAGGGAGCCAATGGCGAACAGGCCGCCGAAGCCGCCCATGCCACCGAGCACTTCCGGTCCGTGGGTCGTCCGAATCGCCTCGCGCATCTGAAGCTTGGCCTGGTCAGCCGCGTCAAGGTTTACACCAGCGTCCGCATAGGCGCGGGCAGGCTGTGTCATGTCTCCTCCAGCGTCAATCTGTCTGAGCGTCACTTCGCGTGTATGTGCAGGCGCGCCATTGGTTAGCGCATGTCGAGCAGGCGCAACAACTCCGCCTGACTCGTTCGTAGCGTATGGCGCACACGTCCCAGGCTGGCGGCGTTCTCGGCCAGGGTCACGACCGTCGCGAACTCGCCGAGCGGGTCAACCGAGACGAGCGCATCGTCGTATTCGAGCACCGCGCCAGCGGTCGGCCCGGCGCCAAGCTCCGCGCCGAGCGCCTCTGTCACGCCCAGCGCGCTAGCGCCCAGCGCGCCCAGCGCCTCGCGCAGACGGTCATCGCCACGCCCGGCAGACTCGATCAGCAGACCCTCGCGCCCCACCAGCACGGCGATGCGCACACCAGGGATCTCGATCAGCCGGCCAAGCAATTCGCGCGGACTCGACATCTGCGCTATGGTCCTTTCATCCGTAAGTCAACGGGAAGCGCGCCAGATCACCGACTGGCGCCAGCGACAGGCTGCTCATCCTCCAGACGCGTGGTCTTCGGCTCCAGCGAGAGCTTGTCCGCCAGATCCAGCTGCACCGGCATCGGATAGTTCCCGGTGAAGCAGCCAATGCAGAATGAGTCGCCCGGCAGGTCAATCGCCTTGACGAGACTGGGAAGGGTCAGATAGTGGATGCTGTCTACGCCGATCTCGCGGCCAATCGCGGCATCATCAGGCAGTCGCGCGGCGATCAGCTCATCGCGCCGGGCAACGTCGAGCCCCAGGTAGCACGGCCACTTGAACGGCGGCGAGCTAATGCCCAAATGCACCTCGGTCGCGCCCGCATCACGCAGCAGTTGCACCAGAGGACGCGAGGTCGTGCCGCGCACGATGCTATCGTCAATCATCACCACGCGCTTGCCCTTGAGCACAGCGCTCAGCGCGTTGAACTTCATCTTCACGCCGAGCGCGCGCATCTGCTGGTCAGGCTGAATGAACGTGCGCCCGATGTAGCGGTTCTTGATGAGACCATCGGCGTAGGGTAGGCCGCGCGCGGCTGCATAGCCAGCGGCGGCGGGCGTGGCGGAGTCTGGCACACCGATCACCAGATCGGCAGGCGGCGCGTATTCCTCCGCGAGCTGTGTGCCCATGCGCTGGCGGGCGAGATAGAGCGAGCGATCACTGATGACGCTATCGGGGCGTGCGAAGTAGATGTATTCGAAGAGGCAAGCTGCCCGCTTTTCAGACTGCTGTCCCCGATACGAGCGCATGCCCTCGGCGCCATCGCCATTGATGACGATGATCTCACCCGGTTCGACCTCGCGCGTGAACTGCGCGCCGACCGTATCGAGCGCACACGTCTCGGAGGCGACGACCCAATGGCCGTTGAGCTGGCCCACGCAGAGCGGACGCACGCCAAAGGGATCACGCGCGGCGATCAACTCTGTTGGTGTAAGAATGACGAGGCTATACGCGCCCTGGAGCTTCGGCATGACGTGCCGCAGCTTCTCGACGTAGGCGCCACCTGGCGCGCGCGCGAGCATCCGCGCGATGACCTCGGTGTCACTCGTCGTCTCGAATGTCTCGCCCTCATCCACCAGACGGGAATACAACGTCAGCGTATTGGTGAGGTTGCCGTTATGGCCAATGGCGACCTGACCTAGCGTGCCGTTGGCTACAAGGGGCTGCACGTTTTCCTGGCGATTGGAGCCTGTGGTCGAGTAGCGGGTATGGCCGATGGCGGCGAAGCCTTGCAGACCGCGCAGATCATTTTCGGTGAAGACCTGAGAGACGAGTCCGATGCGGCGGTGCGCGCGCAATTCAGGCTCGCCCGTGGTGGTGACGATGCCAGCGCTCTCCTGGCCTCGGTGCTGGAGCGCATAGAGACCGAAGAAGGTGACTCTCGCGACATCCATTCCTGGAGCGTAGATGCCAAATACTCCGCACGCCTCATGCGGACGGTCCAGCGGCTCATCATCACGCACATCGTCGGTCAACGACAACCCGTAATCGGGTGCGCCGAGTTGGTGATCGGCGGCGTCGCCCTGCATGCGCTACCTACTTTCAGACGAAGATCTCGTGCAAGACCCGTCTCTATGGGGTGAAGCGCCCCAGATATCAACGTTAAGATGGTACCACATTGGGTTCGGCGCGCGACCACTTCGCGGCGAATCGGCCAGGCCTTCCCCGAATGGTTCCCACCCTTGATGGAGAGGACAGGGACAGCTACGATGTGCACGATATATCCGTTGGATGCCAGATATCCGTTGGATGCCAGCGCAACGCGCCAGCATGCGCCGGCATGAAACGCGAGGGCTGAATCCTACCACCGTTCTTATACGTATCACTGGTGTAGAGCGCATGCGGATTCAGAGACGGTTGCGTACATGGATTCGCAGGGCGTCACAATCGCCAGAGGTGAGTATCGTGGGTGGGATGGCGCGGCAGTCCGGCCGTCTTGCGACAAGTGAGTGATCAAGCTATGACAGATGACCAATATAGCGGGCAACGCCAGCGCGATGCCGTCGACCATACCCGTACGGCGGACACGCCATTGGTGGGGGCGTCTCCTGAGGGACCCTTCCTGCGGATAGATGAGGTCGCCCGCCGCACCGGTCTCACTAAACGCGCCTTGCGCTACTACGAGGAGCTTGGGCTGCTGGAACCGGCGCAGCGCTCCGAGGGCAACTATCGGCTCTACAGCGAGTCAGACATCCAAACGCTCGAACGCATCAAGGCGATGCGCGACCTGCTTGGCCTGGAGCTCAAGGAGATCCGCGAGCTCGTTGACGCGGAGCTGGAGCGCGAGCGCATCCGCAAACAGTGGCAATCAGATGCGGACCCCGAGTGGCGTCTGACTGCGCTCGACGAAGTAGAGGCGGTCGCTCGTCGCGAGTTGGAGCTGTTGCAGGAGCGCCTCGCTGGCCTGCAGGAGATGCGCGGCGCGCTGCTCGACAAGCTGGAGAAGTATCAGCGCCTGCGGGCCGAGCTGCGGGCGGAGGTACGAGCGCGTCGCGAAGCGCCGCCGCGAGCGCCGCGCTAGGCGGCGCTATCCTCCGCGAGCGATGCGCCAGGCGCTACTTCGAACCCGCAGACGACGTTGGCTCGGGGCTTGGGGTGCGGGCTGGCGTGTCGCCCGGTGACGGCGTGGCCCCATCGCCTGGGGCGCCACTGTGATCGCCACTATGATCGCCACTGCTGGGTGTCGCCGCCTGGCCTGGCTGATCGGCGCCATCGCGAGTAACGTGCGCGGCAAGGGCGACCGTTCCATCGCCTTCCTCGACACCAACGACAAGTGAATCGCTATCGAGGAGACTCGCTGGCGCCCGCACAGTAAGGACATTGGACGACAGCGTGACCAGCGTTCCGACGCGCTGGCCGTTGACCAACAGTTGCGCGCCCGCGCTAAAACCGGCGCCATTTACCTGAATCAGCACGGTATCCGCTGCCTTGGCGCTGTGCGAGCTCTGGCTCGTCCCAGAGTCCGAGAACACATGCGCCTGCCTCACGAGCAGACTCGTATTCCCCCAACTCCGCAGCGCGTCAGTCACCTGTGCGCGTTCCTGCCAACCCAGCGCCGTGAGGGACTGGCGCAGGTCCGTCTGGGCGCCCTGACGGAACAGCGCCACCTGCGCTTGCGCCGCTTGTTGCGCGCCGTGGTCGTTCACCGCGCTCGCGCTCGCCGCCGCCTCGGCATCGTCAGCGCGCAGACTCGTGAGAGTGGTCATAGCGGCTGCCGCATCACCGCGCGCAATCGCGGCGTTATACGCGGCAAGATCGGCTTGCGCTCGCAAGAGGGCGCTGTGCGACTTGTCGGCTGGCGAGGTAAACGCGTCAGACGCTACACTCTGCGCGAATTGGCGCACGGGGTACAGCGGCTGGCCTGGCGCCGCATGCGCCGTAAACACGCCCAACCCAACTGTGAGCGCCAGCGCCGCCGCGATTCCAGCCCAGGCGAGACGCGATGGTCCACGAGCGACGCCGCCAAACATTGCCACACGGGGCGAGCGCCGCTGCTGTGGAGTAGAGGGCTGACGCCGCATCTGCGCCATGAGGCGCTGCTCCAGATCGGCCGTGAAGGCGTCCGAGGGCATCGCGTCGGCCAGCGGGTCGAGGCGAGCGACCGCGTCGAGCAGCGGGGCGAACTCATCGCCGACCGGCCTATCAGAACGCGAGGACTTCAGCTTACTGCCACCGCCAACACGCGAGCGGGCGCGCTCGGTGAGAAGGACGTCAAGCACATCTTCTGGATGCACGGTTATCCCTCCTCCACAGTTCGATGCTGGCGTCGCGCGAGCGCACCCATCGCCACCGTCGACGTGGCGTCGCTCGATGGAAGGTAGCGAGCGAGCGAGGCGAGTGCTCTGAATTGCAGCGCCCGAACGGCTCCCGGCTGTTTGCCGAGCAACTGCGCCACATCTTCCGCGCTGTAGCCGAGGACATTTCGATAAAGAATCACCGTGCGTTGTTCCTCAGTAAGGCGGTCGAGCGCCGCGACAACCTCCGCTAGACTCTCGCGCGCTGTGATCACGTCGAGCGGGTCCCGCTCGTTGGGCAGGCTCCCAACGCTGATGTCTGACTGGTCTGCGGGCATGAGCTGACTCGTTGGGCGCGTCTTGAGCCTCCGGAAGTGCATCGCGATCTGGTTGCGCGTGATTCCCAGTATCCACGCCACGAAGGACAGCTCATCGTGCGCTCGCGTCTCGCGAATCCGCTCGACGACGACAAAGAAGGTCTCAGATGTGATGTCCTCAGCGACATGCGTGTCACCAACCCGGGCGAGCGCGAAGCGATAGACGACCGACACCAATCGCTTGTAGATCATTCCCATCGCTTGCTGGTCGGCGGCCTGAGCCCGTTGGAGCGCTTGTTCGAATGGCAGCGCGGGAGGCCATGTCATCCGTACCTGAGAGCCGCCTCGCGCTGACGCTCGAGTCGAGGCGCCGGGATCGGTCGATCGTTCGTTTCGCGTTCGGTTCATGCGCGCCTGTGGCCTCTCTGGTCGCCAGTCACCCTGTTTGCGTCACCATATGAGAGAACGGCGGCCAGATACTGGTGTTCGGCGCGACAGGACATCCATCCCATCGCGCAGCCGAACACCGGACACTCGTCGTTAGCTGCTCAACGCGCTAATTGCCGGTGGACGTAGCGCTATCCGTGCCGGACCCCTTGGTGGATGAGCCGCCCTCCGTGGAAGCGCCGCCCTCCGTGGAAGCGCCGCCCTCCTTGGATGAGCCGCCCTCCGTGGAAGCGCCGCCCTCTGACGATGTCCCATTCACGGTAC
>DASQSS010000224.1:0-20512 GCA_035642255.1 Ktedonobacterales bacterium
CGAGCGTCAGCCGCTGCTCCTCCTGGTTCCAGACCAGCGTGCCCTCGCCACGCAGACCTTTCAGGTCGCCCGTTCCGGAGCCAGCCATGACGGAGAGCGTCGCCCGCACGCCGCCGTTCGCATGGACGCCTGATCCCTGCATTACGAAACTGCCCTGCCGATTACCCAGTCGTCCCACCACCCGCGTCATGCCGATGAAGGGCGTCACGCCGTCGTCGCCATACAGCATCAGGTATTCGAATGTTCCTTCGGCCTCGATCTCACCGTGATAGAGGTCACTGCCATTCGCGCGTGTCAGTTTTGGCGCGTTGGCCTCCTCGGCGAATGGACGCTCTTCCCACAACTTCGACTCGATGTTTCCCGTCACACGGATGGACATGTTCGCTCTCCTCTGCTCTCCGAATCACTCATAGCGCGCCGCGGCTTACGCCTCCAGCGGCGTCTCGCGCTATAATTGTCGCAGGTATACCTGTCAGAATATGTCAGTCATTCCAGGAGTTTCGCCCTACTATGCGCGCAAGTCGGTTGCTCGCGCTGCTGCTCCTGTTGCAGACGCGTGGGCGCATGACCGGGCAGGAGCTTGCCCGTGAGCTGGAAGTCTCCGTACGCACAGTCTACCGCGACGCGGAGTCACTCAGTCTCGCGGGCATCCCCATCTACGCCGATCGTGGGCCGACCGGAGGCTTCCAGTTAGTCGACGGCTATCGCACTCGTCTGACGGGGATGAGCGGCGAGGAAGCGGAGGCGCTCTTCCTCGCTGGCGCTCCATCGGTGGCGGCGGAACTAGGGCTTGGCGCCACCCTCGCCTCGGCACAGCTCAAGCTGCTCGCAGCGCTGCCGAGCGAACTACGCGCCAGCGCTGACCGCATCCGTGACCGCTTCTACCTCGACGCGCCCGGCTGGTTTCAGGATGCCGACGAGGCGCCCTATCTGGCTGCGGTCGCGGCAGCTGTCTGGAATCAGCGGGTACTCCAGACGCGCTATCAGCGGGCGGGTCGCGCGGGCGAGCGCATGCGCACATTGGAGCCGTTGGGTCTGGTCCTCAAGGCGGGCGCATGGTACCTCGTCGCGCGGGCGCGCCCCTCCACTGCGGACACGCGTTCCGCGCTCGTCGCCTCGTCACCCGCTGGCGGCGATGGTGATGCGCATGCGATCCGCATCTACCGCGTCTCACGCATTCTCGCGCTGGAGACGCTGGAGGAACGCTTTGGACGGCCGGGTGACTTCGATCTCGCCGCCCACTGGCGCGCCTGGTCACAGGAGTTCGAGGCGCGGATATATCACGGCGTCGCTACTGTGCGCTTCTCAGCGCGAGCACGTGAGCTAATGGCGTTCAGCCTTGGACCAACAGTTGCCCGCGCGGCAGCGCAATCCGCCAGCGCGCCCGATCAGGACGGCTGGACAACCTCAGTTATCCCCATCGAATCCATCCAGCATGCCGTTGGCGATCTGCTAAGGCTAGGAGCCGACGCCGAAATCCTGGAGCCGCCTGAGCTGCGCGCGTGGATGGTCGAGATGGTCAGCGCGCTTGCGGCGAGGTATCTGCCCGGGTAGCCGCCACCCCTGCGGGCGTACCCTCTGCGCGCGCATGCAGCAGCGCGCCGATGGCGAAGAGCGCCAGCAGTGGCGCGATGGCGAAATAGTTGGGCAGCGAGCGCCAGGCGAAATACAGCGGGATCAGCGCGAGCAGCGGAACCGCCTCGCGCAATCGCGCACGCCAGCGCCATTGCGCCCACAGGCAGAGCAGCAGCGCGATGACTTCCAGCGTGGTATAGAGCGCCGTCGGCGCGTAGGGTAGCAGGTGTCCTTTCGACAGCGCTACCAGACCTACGCCGAGCGGGAAGAGCGGCTCGGAGATCGGCAACCACAAGCTGGCCCACCAGGCGCCGGGACTGGCGATAAGATAGGGCAGATTCGGAACCAGGAACGCGCCCAGCGTGATGAACGCGCGTCGCACCGCCTCGCGCCAGCCATGATGGAGCAGCGCATCCAGCAGCAAAAAGGGCGCGAAGAACCAACAATACTGGCGGAAGGCGCACCCCAGTCCCAGCGCGATCGCGCTGACCCAGCGCCGTTCACGAAAGCGCCACGCCAGCAGGAGAAACGCGAGCGCCACCACTTCCGTATCGGCGATCAGGGAGTAGAGCAGCAGCGGCAGCGCGGCGCTGAATGCCACCGTGGTCCATACACGCTCATGTCGTGGCGCGCGGGCGACAAGCCAGACCGCAAGCGCGACGAACACGAGCAAGTTCAGCAGGAGGATGTCAGGCAGTCCCAGCCAGACAAGCGGGACATAGAGCAGGAAGGAGAGCGCCGGGTAGCTCGTCAGCGTGCGGGGATCGAATGCTCCCGGCGTCGCGGAAGGGTCCGCGAGATAGCGCCGCTCGACCGCGGAAACGTCGCTATGGGACGGGTAGTCAGCTCCCACGCCAAACACGTGCCCCCGCAGAGGCGAGGGTGTGACATAAGGAAAGCGGCGCAGCGCTTCGACGAATCCGGTAGGGCTCGTGTAGCAGTTGCGCCCGGCAAGCGTGAGCCGCGCACACTCGTCTGTAAAGCCGACAACGTCGGTCACAAAGTAGTGGGGCGGCGCGGTGAAGAGAATCAGCCGCGCCGTGTTGATGAGCGCCAACCCGGTAACGAACAAGAGCAACAGCGCCCCTACCACCGCCAGCGGACGCATCCGCGCATAGAGCCGCGCAATGGCGGGCGGCGCGGGAATGCGCGCCGCCGCGACAACCGCGAGCGCCAGCGCCAGCGCGACATCCAGCGCCATGCGCAGCGCGCCTGACCCCGTGGTGGGCAGCGCCAGCCCCAGGCTACTAACCCCCTCGATGGCCAGCAGCGCGGCGCTCAGCGCCACCGCGACATAGCGCAGTGAAATGGGTGGTCCGCTGATGTAGGCGCTGAGCCTCACAGTTCGTCTCCTTCGTCAGCTCTGGCGCGACGGCTGAGCGCGACGTCGTGGCGGCCTGGCGGGCTGTCCAGTGCGCGAGGCGCCCGCCAGGCGCACGCTGAATTGCTGCTTTCGGGCATAGGCGCGATAGGCCATGTTGGCGGCATAGAGCCCAATCCACGGAGCGACACCAAAGTAGTTGGGCAGCGAGCGAAAGGCGAACATCAGCGGAACCAGCGCCAGGAGCAGCACCGCGTCACCGAGATATGCGCGCCAGCGGACGGCGGCGAGGAGGGAAGCGCCTATGCTCACTAGCTCCATCAGAGTGAAGAAGCGCGGCGCGATGTAGGGCAGCAGATGGCCCGTGAAAAGCGCGACCACACCCATGCCCATAGGGAAGAGCGGCTCCGACTGCGGCAGCCAGAGGCTGGCCCACCAGGCGCCAGGGCTGGCGACGAGGTACGGCAGATTCGGAACCAGAAACGCGCCCAACATGATCGCGCTGCGCAGCCCAGCCTCGCCCCAGTTCAGCTGTCGCAGATGAGCGATGGCCCGCTCCAGGCGCTCGCCCAGGCCCACCCCGGCGCCTGGCCCTGCCGCAGTAGCGGAAGCTCGCTGACCGCTGAGCAGGGCGTCCAGTATGAAGAAGGGCGCGAAGAACCAGCAATACTGCTTGAAGGCGCAGCCGAGCCCGAGCAGCGCGCCGCTGACCCAGCGATTCCGTCGATAGTGCCATGCCAGCAGCAGAAAGCCCAGGCAGATGACCTCATTGTCGAGAAAGAGCGAGAAGAGCGCGAGCCCGGCGATGGAGCCAGCGGCGAGCGCGCCCCAGTGGCGCTCACCCTGCGGCGCGAGCCACACCTGCCAGGCGAATAGCCCAATGAATGCCGCTACGTTCAGGAACATGATGTTGTCCACTCCCGCCCAAATGAGCGGGACGTAGAGCAAGAAGGAGAGCGCCGGATAGCTATGCAGCGTCGCCGGATCGAACTCGCCATGTCGATTGAGAGGCGAGGCAAGAAATAGGCGCTCGACCTCGTTCAGCCGCGGCATGGACGGATAGTCAAACCCGTGGCCGAAGGCGCCTGACCGCAGCGGAGTCTCGATAGCGTACGGGAAACGCTGCAGGGCAGGAAAGAACGCCGGGTCGCTAATGTAGGGGTTATGTCCCTGCAGAACCAGGCGCGCGTTGACGTACGAGAACGAGGTGACATCGCTCCAAAACGACTGCGACAGTGGTCCACCGATGGTCAGGCGCACACCACCAGCGAATACCAGTAGCGTAAGGAGCGCCATGACTACGCCCAGAGCCATGAATGAGCGTTTGCGGCGCATTGCAACGCGGCGCCAGGCGCGCGTGACGGGAACGCGCAGTCCCGCGAGGGTGAGCAGCGCCAGTCCGACGATCGAGCAAAAGACGGTCACCAACGCGCGCACAGGCGTACTCGCGCCGTAGCCTAGTGGCAGACTCAGCAGACCGCCGAGCAGCATCAGCGCGCTTCCTAGAACGATAGGCCCATAGCGGAGAGGATAGTAGCGCGGGCGCCACGCATGCCGTGATCGAGCGCGTTGTGGCTGATGGTGCGCGAGGACGTTGCGGCGCAAGAGCTGCGCGCCCTGACGAGTGTGCGCGAACGACGAACGTCGGTTGCGCCCAGAGACGCCAGGGATCGTATCAGATGGTCGCATAGTTCCTCATGTTTCATGACGACAGCCTTCCCCACAGAGGTTACCGTATCGCACGTACGGCGCCCGCGACGCTAGCGTGCGCTGACGCTCGCCGAAGATGACGCAGTGGACGCAGATGGCGACGAGGTGTCGACGCGCGCATCGGCCGCGCGCGCCGCGCGATTGCGGTCGATCGCCAACAGCGCATAGAGCGCCAGCCACGGCGCGATTGCGAAATAGTTGGCTGGTGACCGGAACGCGAAGATCAGCGGCGCCAACGCCAGCAGAAGGACAGACTCCTGAAGCTCACGCCGATATCGGACGAAGAGCCAGAGCGCGCCAGCGAACGCCAGCAGTTCCGCAACAGCATAGACTAGCGGCGGCCAACCTGGCAAGACTCGGCCCAGAGAGAGCGCCACCAGTCCCATGCCCTGTGGGAACAACGCTCCCGTGACCGGCAAAAAGACGCTGGCTAGCCATGCGCCCGGATTCATCAGGATGAAGGGCAGATTCGGCGCCAGAAAGGCGGCGCCCGCGATCAACGCGCGCTTGAGCGCCTCGCGCCAGCCATAGCGCAGCAGCGCATCCACAAGCAGGAACGGCGCGAACAGCCAGCAATATTGTTTGAAGGCGCACCCCAGACCGAGCGCCAGCGCGCTGACCCAGCGGCGACTGCGATAGCGCCATGCAACGAGCAGAAAGACCAGACAGATGATCTCCGTATCGAGCATGAGCGTGCTCAGCGGAATCGTGACCGCGGCGGCGGCCGCGAGCGCCACCCAGCCGCGCTGATCGCGAGGCGCAAGCGCCACAAGCCACACGAAGAGCGCCACATAGGCGAGGAGATGCAGCCAGAGGATATCCTGCCCGAGCGCGACAAGCGGGACGTAGAGCAGGAAGGAGAGCGCCGGATAGCTATGCAGCGTCGCCGGATCGAACGCCGACGCATACGCCGCTGGATCGCGCATGTACGCCCGATCAATCGCGAAGACGCGCGGCAGCAGGGGATAGTTGTAACCATAGCCGAAGATGGGACCCTGGATCGGCGTTGGTGGCGCCTGCGCATAGCGTATCAGCGTCGGCAAAAAGTTCCCATCATCAGTGTAGGGATTACGCCCACTTAGCACCGCCTGCGCGTTGGCGGCGTTGAATGAGATGACATCGTTCCAGTAGGCGTGCGCGGTGGGCTGAAAGAGTACCGTGTTCAGGAATCCCATGCTCAGCAGGAAGGCCACTACCGCGAGCGCCGCGAGCAGGATCGTCGCCGCTACTCGCGCTGGCATGACCCAGCGACCGGAACGCCAACGCCGCCAGGGCGCCCGCTCTGGAGGGAAGTCGAGCGTCACCGCCAGCAGCAGGCCCAGCGCCGCGACGAAGCACACCACCAGCGCCAGCGCCAGCGGATTGAAGCCACGCGAGTAGTTTACCGAGTCGGATGAGAGGAGCGCGGCCACCGCCAGCAGCAGCGACGCCACGCCGAGCGCCGCAATCCGCGCAGGCGCGACAGGGAAGCGCAAACGCCGCACGCTCATAGCGCCTCCATCGTCTGGATGCTCTGCGCATCCGCCAGCGCGCCTGTCTCGCTCGCCTTGCCAACCCATAGCAGACGCCGCGCTATCGCTGCGCCACCCAGCGCCAGCATCAGCAGATTGCGAGCGCCCGCTGTCAGCTCAATCATGAGGTCTGATGACACATTCAGGCTTTCGCCAAGCGAGCCATTGTACGAATACGGGAAGCAGAGCGTCGTAAACGCGCCCACCATGCTCCAGCCGAGCAGCGCCACCGCGTTCGCGCCATATTCGAGCGCCACCAGTGGACTGAGCCAGAGCAGATATTGCGGGCTAAACACCTTGCTGCCTACGATGAGCGAGCCGAGCAGCAGCAAGGCCGCCATCCCCAGCGTGATCCGGCGGCGCCAGAAGAGCGCGATGGTCGCCGCGATGCCCACGACGCCCAGCCCCAGCGCGATGAGCTGCGCAGCGCCCATGCCCGCGGTAGACTCGCAGGTCGAGTTGAACGCATACGGATACTCTGGCCGAACGTGGAGCAGCGCGGCCTGGAGAGAGGCGAAAGTCGCGGAGATCGACTCGATCTGCACGCAGCGCGCCCCCATGAAGGTGAGCGGCGTCAACGGCGCGGCCGGCGTCAGCGCGGCGGCGACCGCTTCCACAGTGACGACGACGCCAGAGAGGAGCGCTGGACCGCGCCAGAAGGGTTCACGCTCGCGAGCGCGCCATGAGACGATCAGCAGCAGCGGCAGCAACGCGAGCGGATAGAGCTTCATCAGCGTCCCCACGGCCAGCGCAACGTAGGCCCATCGCAACGCGCCGCGCCGCGCCGCGATGATGGCCACGACAACACAGGCGGATGGCGCTAGATCGAAACGGCTGGCGGCAAGCACCCAGCTGCCGAAAAGCGCATAGATCAGCCATACATGCCCGGCCCACACGGGTCCATAGCGGTCGAGGAGAAATGCGATAGCCAACGCCACCACCGTCATCTCGACATAGAATATCGTGGTATACCAGGCCGCCGGGAAGATGAGTGGCGGCAGGAACGCAAGCAGCGCCAGGGGTCCGTACTCAGTGGGAAGCGTGTGAAAGGGCAGCGTGGACAGTGATGAAATCGGCATGAGGCAATCACCTGGCGGCAGTTGCGCGGCGGCATGCGCGCCACTCCAGAAGGCCAGCGCGTAGCAGTGGTAGTCGCCGACATCCTGGACGCTGTTCGAGCCGCCAGCCAGCAACATTCCACCGGCGAAGAGCGCAAGTAGCCACAGCGGAATCATCGCTGGCCGACGCCGCGCCCTCGTTGTGGTTCGCGCTGGCAGGGTCTGAACCACGCCTCCCACACCTCACTCCTTCACAGTCGCTCTCGCGTGCGCGCTTGCTCTGGTCTCGCTCCACACAATCCGCACTAATAGAACGAGCGAGTCAGCGATTCGGGCGGGAGGCCAGACGTTCCTTGACCTTGCAAACGCTGCGCCCCATAATCTTATATGGCCCAGCGGCGCGCGCGCAGCCGCGGAGCAGGACACACAACCACATGCGCGCCAAGTGGGAGCCAGCGCTCCCCTAACCGGGATGGCGACGAATGGCGTTTCAGGATATGCGCGAGTTCATCGCGTATCTCGAGCGACACGGGCAGTTGCAGCGTATCACCGCGCCCGTCTCCGCTGACCTGGAGATCACCGAGATTACCGACCGCGTGAGCAAGGCTGGCGGTCCAGCGCTCCTCTTCGAGAACGTGCGCGGCTATGACATGCCTGTGCTGATCAATATGTTCGGCAGTGAAGAGCGCATGGCCTGGGCGCTGGGCGTCAAGAGCCTCAACGAGCTGGGCGACCGCATCCGGCGCTGGCTCGATCTGGTGCAGAATCGCCCGCCCGATGGGCTACTGGAAAAGGCCGGGCTCGCCCCTGAGCTGCTCGAATTGACACGCATTGGCCCCCATACGGTACGCCACGCGCCCTGCCAGGAAGTCGTCATCACCGAAAATCCCTCACTCTCCAACATCCCTGTGTTGAAATGCTGGCCGCTGGATGGTGGACACTATCTTACCCTGACGATGGTGCATTCCAAAGATCCGGAGACGGGCAAGCGCAACATCGGTATGTATCGCGTGCAGGTCTATGACGAGCGCACTGTCGGCATGCACTGGCAGATTCACAAGGGCGGCGCCGCGCACTTCCGTGACGCGGGCTCGCAGCATCAAAAGCGCATGGAAGTCGCCGTGGTCATAGGGGCCGACCCAGCCAGCGTCTATTCCGCCAGCGCCCCGCTGCCGCCTGGCGTGGATGAGCTGCTCTTCGCGGGCTTCCTGCGCCACCGGGGCGTTGATGTCGTCCAGTGCAAGACAGTCGATATCAAGGTGCCCGCGCAGGCCGAGATCGTGCTGGAGGGCTATGTCGACACGGACGAGCTGCGCCCGGAGGGCCCGTTTGGCGACCATACGGGCCACTATACGCCCATCGAGCCCTATCCTGTCATGCACATTACGGCGATTACCCACCGCCGCAATCCCATCTACGCTACGACCATCGTGGGCAAGCCACCGATGGAGGACGCCTATCTTGGCAAGGCCACCGAGCGCTTCTTCTTGCAATTGCTGCGGGTGGTGCTCCCAGAGGTTGTAGACATCAACATGCCGGTCGAAGGCGGCTTCCACAATGTCGTCGTCGTCTCGATTCGCAAGCGCTACCCTGGCCACGCCAAAAAGGTGATGGCGGGTATCTGGGGCATGATGCTGATGATGCTCTCAAAGTTTATCATCGTGGTGGATGCGGACGTAAACGTGCAGAATCTGCGCGAAGTCCTCTTCCGCGTGGGGAATAACGTAGACCCCAAGCGGGATACGCTGCTGGTGGATGGACCACTGGACGCGCTCGACCACTCCTCGCCCTTCGAAAAGTTTGGCTGGAAGATGGGATTGGACGCTACACGCAAGCTGCCTGAGGAAGGGCATCCACGCGCATGGCCGCCCGACATCGAGATGAGCGATGAGATGAAGGCGCAGGTGACCCAACGATGGGCAGAGTACGGGATTCGACTCTAACGGGCCGCAAACACTTGCCAGAATGGCTGCGCGGACGCGAGGGCGACGCCTGGTTCATGCTGATCGTGCTGATCTTCGGCCTCGTCTCGGTCCTCGGCTTGCAGGCCATCGCGAACGCGATGAGCGCGCCCGCGACGCCGCGCACGGCGCAGGCGACCTCTCAGCCCGCCAGCGCATCGCTGCCGCGGGGGGTCGTGGCGGCGCATGAGCAGGTCTTTCATCTGCCGCAGAAGAATCCCTCACTGATGACGCCAGCGGTCGATCAGCAGGGGCGCGTCTGGGTCGGCGAGATGGGCGAGAACAAGCTGGCGATGCTCGACCCGCGCTCGGGCAAGGTTCAGGCGTGGACACCGCCGGGTGGGCAGTACAACATCATGGCGGAGGTCGTAGACCGGCAGGGCGCTGTCTGGTTCACGGAAGAAGCCGCCAACTACATCGGACGCTTCGATCCGACCACGCAGACCTTCACGACCTATCCACTCGGCAAGGTGAACGGCCAAAGCGCCGCGCCAGAGGCTCTGGTGATGGATGCGCAGGGGCGGCTCTGGTTTACGGAGGTGACCGGCGGCGCGCTGGGGCGGCTCGATCCCGCGACGGCAGCTATCACCACGTACCCACTGCCAGCCGCTTCTGGTGGCGCGCCCGCGTATCCCTATGCGCTGACCGTCGCGCCCGATGGCATGGTCTGGTACGGCGATCTGAGCGGCGGCGCGGTGGGCAGAGTGGACCCTACGACCGGGCAAGTGACCTCCCTCAGCGTGAATGACCCTAAAGCGCAGATCTATTCGATGACTGTCGGGCCAGATGGCGCTGTCTGGTTCACGGAGCTGCTCACCGACAAGGTCGGGCGCATTGATCCCCAGAGCGGTCAGGTGAGCATGGTGACGGTTCCGGCGACGCTGGGCAATCCCGCGACGCTCTATGATGTCGTCGCGCATGACGGCGCGCTCTGGTTCACCAGCACAGGCGCGAACGCGCTGGTCCGCTACACCGTGTCAACCAGGCAGTTTACGTTCTACCAGCTCGCGCAGCCGTCGAGTGTGCCGTTTGGGCTGGCGCTGGCGCCCGACGGCGCCCTCTGGTTCACAGCTGATGGCGCGCCCAACTACATTGGCGTTGTCCATCCTTGAGCGAGACCCGTTCACCGGTTCGGCGCAGGCTCGCGGCAGGGGCATGTGGACGCCCAGATACCCCCTCTCCCTGCCAGCGGGAGAGGGGTCGGGATAGGTATTGCAGCGCGGGAATCTAGCGATAGCGTGAGATATCGTGGGAGCTAATGACGGGCGCGCTCGACTCCTCGCCAAAATTCTCGTAGCGGCGGCGGGGCGTGTAGCGCGCGGGCGCGCCGAAGCGTCCTGACTGGTCAGGCCCAGAACCTTCAGTCGTGCGCGTTGGTGGCTCAGGGTCGCGATAGGGGCGGTCGTCCTGACGATAGGGCCGCTCAGGGACACGCGGGCCGCGCCCGAAGTCCGGGCCGCCCTCCACGGGACCTCCCGAAGGCCGGCCGCTGATTGGGCCACCCGCAGGCCCGCCTATCGAGCCACTGGGGCCACCCGGTCCGCCCACAGGGGAATCGAGCAGCTCTGAGCGCACGATCACCACTTCTGGCGGCGCGCTGATGCCCAGTTTGACACGCTCACCCTCGACGGCAAGCACATAGATCGTAATAACCCCGTTGAGGACAATCGCCTCGCCGGCTTTGCGACGTAGAACGAGCATAAAGACCTACCCCTCTTCCTCACAGGCCTCGACGGCTCAGGCCGTGTGCGCCTGGACGGCAATCCCTGCGGGTCTCTCCTCCCTCATCCTCCGTGAGAGACCCGCCGCCGCGCTGCACCGATGGTTGACCTGCGCCCTCCCTGAGCAGCAGGGGAGGCGGACGCTCGTCTGGCAAAGACGACGCCGTGGCGCGTTGTCATTCGATTTCGCAGTCGGACTTGAACGTGTCCATTGTTTGATTGAGTCGTGCGCTCGCTTATAAGGGTCAGCATTAGCGCTCAACCAATGAGCGACCGACAGATTCGCAGGCGCCGCTCCGACTCGATGTTACTTGGCGTCGCGCAGGAATGACGCCAGACGACATGGAGGAATGGAACAGCACATGTCACAGACGAGCGCGCTCCCATATGAGGCGAATCGCACGACATGCGCTCGTGCGCATACGGGCGCCCCCTCCTCCCCCCAGGATAGCCTGTGACGAATCCCACGAGTTCTTCGTTCTCCTCGTTTTGGCGCCAGGACACGCAGCCTCAGTTGGCGAAGCTGTACGACACACTCCGAGCCTCTTGCGATGGGACAGGAGGCTGACTCTACGGCTCCGAGCGTGTCGCATGGCACGCAGCTTCATGCTGTCGTCGCCTGCTTGTCTGGTCGCGCATAAAACGCGAATCGAAAAGCCCTCGTGTATGTGGATACGTAGCTCTGGCATAGAGAGTAACGATCCGTTGTCCATCTTGTCAACAGGTACGAGTAATGCTGTTTCGGTCCTACCCGAATGGGCTATGCTCTCGCCTGCTTTTCCCTCACCGGCGCGAACATTGACTAGCCTCCGGCATACGCGCTAGGCGGTTTAGCGCAGGCGCTCGGTAATGTGTTCGCGTCCGTTGGCGCGGTCAGAAGCGATAGACTCACGCCCGCCGCGAGCGTCCCGCGCCTCGCGACTGTCGCGATTTTCGCGCGCCTCACGGCGATGACGATCGGAGTCACGCTCGCCGCGCACGGCCTCCATGTGGTCGGTATGGTCACCGCTGGCGTCAGGCGCAAGCTCGCGCACGATCTTGACCTTCGTGACCCGTCGCCCCTTCGTGCCGAGCACCGTAATCGTCAGATCCTTGTAGGTCACGACATCGCCCACCGCCGGAATCTTATCAAGCTGCGTGTAAACGAAGCCGCCCAGCGTATCGTAGTCCTCCGCTGGCAGGTCGGCGTCAATTCGCTCATTCAGCTCGTCCACGCTGATCTTGGCGTCGACGAGGAACTCGGTGTCACTGACCCGCTCGAAGATCTGCTCTTCCTTGTCATACTCATCTTTGATGTCGCCGATGATCTCTTCGACCAGATCCTCGATGGTCACGAGGCCGACAACCGCGCCGTACTCGTCCACGACAATGGCCATGTGCACCCGCTGGCGCTGCATCTCGTGCAGCAGATCGTCGAGGCGCTTCGACTCCGGCACGAAGTAGGCGCTGCGGAGCGGAAGCTGGCGAATCTTCTGCGGCGCCTGGCCGGTCGCCAGCACGCGCAACAGATCTTTGGCGTAGAGCACGCCGATGATGTCATTGATCGAGTCGTCGTAGACGGGGATGCGCGAGAAGCCGCCCTGCACGATGACCTGCGTCGCGTCGTCGAGCGCGTCATCAGCTTCGACCGTCACCATGTCGATGCGCGGCACCATCACTTCGCGCGCGAAGGTGTCGCCGAGGTCGAAGACGTTGTGGATCATCTCGCGCTCTTCTTCTTCGAGCACACCTTCTTCCTCGCCCACCTCGACCATCAGCCGCAGCTCATCCTCTGTCAGGAAGGGGCCGCGCCTGCGCGCCTCCACGCCGAACGCCCGCAGCATGGCGTTGGTGATGGATGTTAGCGCGATGACCACGAACTTGAGGATCGCGGAAAAGACTTCGACGGGCCGCAGAAGGAACCGGGCCACCCGCTCTGGATTCTGCACTGCCGCAGTCTTCGGGGTGATCTCACAGAAGATCAGGACGATGAGCGAGAGCAGGACGGTCGAGATGACTTCCGCGAAGGAGAAGTCGACATCCACCGCGATGATCGTCGCCAACGTCGAAGCGGTGATGACCGAGAGGTTGCTCACAACCAGAATCGTCGAGAGGAAGGTATCGGGATGCTCCAGAATGCGCCGGATGCGTTGCGCCTTGATGTCGCCCTCTTCCGCGAGGTTGCGCATGCGAATGTGACTGATGGAGGTCAACGCGGTCTCCGCCGCGGCCGAGCCAGCCGCGACAACCAGCGACACAATCAGTCCGACGATCAGCGCCCAGTCATAGCCGGTGAAGCTGTGCTTCGGTGCGGCCATCCAAAGACTGAGCGCGCCTATACTACCACCACTGTCCACGAACGTACTTACTCCCTCTTGCCCTCAGGCTGCGCAGGTGTATCCTCAGCGGCGCCATCTCTGACGCTTGCCTGGGCCTGATCTTCCGCTGCCGTCGATATATCCGCGGCCACCTGCCCCTCGGATAACACGCGCTGGACCACCCGCGCGGGCGCGCCCACAACGAGCGCCCCCGCAGGCACATCGCGCGTAACGACGGCTCCGGCGCCCGTGTTGGCGTCGTCGCCGATGGTAATGGGCGCGCGCAGCAAGGTGTCGCAGCCGAGGAACACGCGCTCGCCGATGATCGTGCGGTGCTTGTTCCTGCCATCATAATTCATGCTGATCGTGCCAGCGCCGACATTGGTATCGGCGCCGACGCTGGCGTCGCCCATGTAGCTGAAATGGTGCATCTGCACGCGCTCGCCAATCACACTATTCTTCACCTCGGCGAAGTTGCCGAGATTGGCGCCAGGCAGCAGATGCGCGCCGGGGCGCAAATGGCTCATCGGGCCGATGCGCGAACCTGGCTCCATCAGCGCCTCTTCGACCCACGACGCCTGGACCTGGCAGCCCTCGCCAATCTGACTGTCACGGATGACACTGGCGGGGCCAATGTCGCAGCCCTCGCCAATGACCGTGTTCCCCAGCAAGTGGCAGCCGGGCCGGATGATGGTATCCTGGCCCACGCGCACCCCGGCATGCGCATAAGTCGTCGCGGGATCTTCGATGGTGACGCCGCTGAGCATCAGGTCGCGCAGGAGACGCGCGCGCAGAATGCTCTCGGCTTCAGCCAGCGCCACCCGGTCGTTGACCCCCATCGTTTCAGTCAGCGCCACGCTGTGTGTCGCGACGGGGCGTCCCTCACGCACGGCCACCGCGACCAGATCGGTCAGGTAATATTCGCCATTGAGATGTGGCTCCAGCTGCCCGAGCCGCGACCAGAGCCAGTCAGCGGCGAAGGCGTAGATACCGGAGTTGACCTCTGGGATGGCAAGTTCGGTGGGTGTGGCGTGCTTCGCCTCGACAATGCCCCGCACGCGGCCAGCATCGTCGCGCAGCACTCGGCCATAGTCGTTGGGCTCGGTGGTCTGTCCCGTGAGGAAGGTCAGCGTGGCGCCCGCGCGCTCATGCTCGGCCAGCAGGCGCCGCAGCGTCTCGGCTCGCACGAGCGGCGTGTCGCCGTAGGTGACGAGGATGGTCCGCGGCGCGGCGTCACGAGCTTCGCCGCGCGTCATCGCCTCTTGCGCGACTCGCACAGCGTCACCAGTGCCGAGCTGGCGCTCCTGTGTGACCCATGAAAGCTCGCCAGTCGCGGGACGCCAGGAAACGGCGGAGCGCACAGCCTCGGCTTCGTGGCCAACGACGACGATGAAGCGACTACTATGGTCGCTCCCGTCATCGCCACTCTCGTCCTCAGCAGACGTCACCGATGCGGGGGATGCGACGGCGTCGGCAGCGGCGCGGATGGCGTGTTCGAGCATGGCGCGGCCAGCGAGCTGGTGCGCCACCTTGGGCAGGCGCGAGCGCATCCGTGTGCCCTTGCCCGCAGCGAGGATGATGACCCCAACAGGTCTCATAGCGTCGTGGATTGCTCCTCGTTATCCGCGCGCTTATGCGCGCTCGCTCCCCCTGGCCGACATGCGGCGCTCTCAGGGGAGCTGGCTCGGGCGCCAGGATTCGAACCTGGGAATGGCGGATTCAAAGTCCGCTGCCTTACCGCTTGGCGACGCCCGAATGATACGCATCGCGCTGGCCAGAGTGATGACCTCTCGCCAACGCTGCGAATACATCAGCGTACACTATACCGTATGCTGTAGCGCGCCGCAAGGCGAGACCTGAGTGAGTTCTCCTACGCATCGAGGGTTGGCCGGGAAGCGAGCGGGTGGGTAAAACCAGTTCGCTCGCTTCCTAGCCATGCGTACACCGCCACACGCCATTCCCTACGGTAGCATCAGATGAAGATCGCCAAACTCGTGCCAGAGGTAGCGGTGGCTGATGGCCTCGCCATAGGTGCGCGTGAGGTGCTCGCGGCCCACCAGCGCCTCCAGCATGGCGAGGTGGCTGGAGCGCGGCTCATGCAGCCCCGTCAGTAGACCATCCACCGCGCGAATGCCGCGCTCTGGCGTCACGACGAGACCCGTCCATCCTTCGCCTGGATGAACCTCCCCCTGCGTATCGGCGACGGTTTCCAGCGCGCGCACAGCGGTTGTGCCGACGGCGATGATGCGCCCTCCAGCGGCGCGCGTCGCGTTGATCAGTCGGGCCGTCGCGGCGGGAACGCGATAATATTCCTCGTAGGGCGGCTCGTGCGCTTCCAGACTGGAGACGCCAGTATGCAGCAGCAGCGGCGCGAAGAGCACACCGCGCGCCACCAGATCGGCCATCAGCGATCGTGTGAAAGCCCGGCCCGCTGATGGCATCTCGGCGCTGCCCATCTCGGTGGCGTAGACGGTCTGATAGTAGCTGTTCGGCCAGAAGTCAGGCACATAGCCGTAGCGGATCGGGAAACCATAGCGCGCGGTGTATTCCACCGGCGGGAGCGGCAGGCGCAGCGTCGCCAGCCAGAGACGCGCCGGGGTCGCATCGGCGGGATAGGGCGCGTGGAGGGTCGCGGTCGCGCCGCCGGGAAGCGCGAGTGTTTCGCCAGCGAAGTCATCGCGCAGCGGCCGTGACCCAGCGGGCTGTGGCAGCCTTGGCTCGACCGTCCAGAATCCGCCGGGCAGGCGTGTCGAGAGATGCAGCTCGATCACCCGGGCGCCGTCCGCCCGCGTCGCCGTGAGCGCGGCGTTGAGCACACCACTGGTGTTGATCACCAGCGCGTCACCTGCCCGCAGCACTGCGCCAATCGCGCTGAAGCGCGTATGGATGATCTCTGGCGAGGAGCAGGATGAGACCATCAGGCGCACATCATCGCGCGCGTCACCACGCGCCTCGGGCGGTTCGGTCGCCTCCAGCTCTGGCGCGAGGGTGAAATCGAGCGCATTGTCCAGCGCCGACAGCTCGCGCGCTCGCGCGTCCTCGGCGCCCAAGCCAGTCATGCCGGTCATTTCGGTCATGCCCGCAGTATTGCGCTCCGCGTCGAGTGAAACAGTCGTCATCTGATTGTCCTTCATAGCTACCGCTCGACTACTTCGTCGGGCTGGTAGAGCGAGAGATGTGTCCCATCGGGCGCGCGCAGCCGTTGTGTGTAATTGCCCCACGAGGTATGAACTGGATCGCCCAGGGACTTCGCGCCATGTGATCGAAGCCGCGCTGAGACCTCGTCCACATTCGCCACCTCGATCGCCAGTCGGACAGGGCCAGAGGATTGCCCTGCCGCCTCGACAGCGTCGGTATACGCGGCGTCGGCGTGGTCCAGCAGCTCGATGGTCGCCGCGCCAGCCCCCAGCACGATACTGCGGCCAGTGGCTTCGTTCGTCCAGTCTTTCAGGGTGGGCAACCCCAGTCCATCACGATAGAGCGCCAGCGCGGCGTCGAAGTCATCCACCGTCAGCGCGACCCGGAGCTCTTTCACGCCGGTAGTCTGCGGCTCGGCGGCTTTCGCGCCCGCCTGTGGCAGCTCACGCGCACGGTAGCGGCCGCTGGGAAGGTCGCCCGTCAGCAGCTCCAGCAGCCCCGGCACACTCTCCTCTGGCAGTGGCCGGTCGCTGATGTCCTCGCCGGGGAAGGCGTCCTGGTGCATCTGTGTCCGCATGTCGCCGGGGTCCACCCAATAGACGCGCAGGTTGGGATTCTCAGCCGCGAGGATATGCGAAAGCTGCTCCAGCGCCGCTTTGCTCGACCCATAGCCGCCCCAGCCGGGATAGGCTTCGACGCCCGCATCGCTGGTAATGTTGAGGATACGCGCGCCGGGCTTCAACTCGCGCCGGACCGCCTGCAGCAGCGCGAGCGGCGCGAGCACATTCGCGCGGTAGACCTCTTCCAGCTTCTGAACGGGATAGTCGAGCAGCGGTGGCAGCGGGCTGGGGCCAAGGACGCTCGCGTTATTGACGATGGCGTCCAGCCCACCAAGGTCGTGCGCCGCTTCGGCGAGCGCTTCGCGATGCCAGTCGCTCGTCACGTCGCCCGCAACGGCGATCACCCGCGTGGCTCGCGCCAGCTCGGCGCGAGCCGCCTCCAGCGCGTCGGCGCCCCGAGCGTCGATCAACAAGGTCCAGCCGCGTTGCGCCAGACCGCGTGCGAGCGCCAGCCCCAGCCCACGTGACGCGCCCGTGATGAGTATCGTCGGAGTGGTTGTCATGTCACATGCCTCCAATGGCGCCAGAGCGTCTCACACGACATCGTCATGTGCGGCGCTCGGCCTGATGCTGTAAAGTGTATGCGCGAACCAACCTGCATACACTGGCCATGGGGTCGGGGATGACACTGTCCTTTGGGGCAGCATCGCATTGGGCGCAAGGGCGATTAGGCGCGTGAATATGAGCGATCTTGCTAGAACTCTAGAGCTCAGACCAGATTGAAGTTGACCGAATCGGCCCGCGCGTGCGCGAACGTGCGCGTCATGTCGCCAACCACCTCAGCCAAACCGCATCGCTCACTGGTTTCCATAAGCTTCCATACGTCACCCGTCCGCACACTGGCCTCTCACGAGTCGCCTCCATCGCGATCCCGACACACAGTCAGGACGCTCCACCCGGCTGTGCCGGAGTGGGACCAATCTGCGCCGACCGCATCTGGGTGAGCAGCTCCTCCCAGTCGAAGTGATGCCAGTGCTCCGCCAGTTGACCCTCCTGGAGGCGGAAGATGTCGATGAACTCGACCTGCACTCGATTACCTGTGGGCGGCAAACCCCACTGCTCACCCAGGTGTGTGCCACGGAACGTCTTGCGCGTGACGACGAGGTCGCGTTCGGCGACCTGCTCCTCGATCTGCATCGTGGCGTCGGGGAATGCCACCAGGAACTGCGCATAGTAGCGCTGGAAGGCCCCGGCGGGTCGTGTCGTCGGGGGCAAGAGTCGGCCCTGCAGAGCATAATGATTCACGAACGTCGGATGGAACATGGCATCCGCCGCCGCCAGGTCATGCTGGTTCTGGCACACTTCGACAAAGCGCGCGACCACCCGCTTGTTGTCGTCCAGTTTATCGTCCATCTTGCCCTCCAACGACATACGCTCACCTCTGTCCCGCCTGCCCATCCCGCCTGGCTCGCGTGGCGCTCCGCGGAGGCGCCCTCACGCGCTGTCCGCTTCTGCGCCGCGACATCACCCGCGCTGGCGTCGTCTCGAGCGCAGTGCAGCAACGAGCCGGCTGGCGCAGCCCGCTTTGCAGGGCCAATCTCGCACGCCGTCCAATCAGGAACAAGACAGCGGGCTGATGCTCCAAGCGGCGGTCCACACCTACCGCAAGCGACCTTCTCAACGTATCAAGACATCATTGGACTGAAACGAACTAGCGGCGCGGCGTCTCGCTTGGCGCGAGGGTAAGCAAGCCTTCCTGCGTCGCCCGCGTCACAACCTCTGTGCGGTTGCCAGCGCCGAGCTTGCGCATCAGCGCGGCGACATGAAACTTCACTGTACGCTCGCGCACGCCTAGCTGCACGGCGATTTCTTTATTCTGCAGACCGTGGCCAAGCAGGTCCAACGTCTCCCGTTCGCGTGGGGTCAGCGCGGGAACCGTTGATGCGGTTTCGCCCGAGACATGGCGCAGCAGGCGCGAGGCCACGACCGGCGTGAGCAGCGACGCGCCCGCCGAGACCGCGCGAATCGCGCTGAAGATGTCGTCGCGCGGAATGCCTTTGAGCAGATAACCTTGCGCGCCAGCGCGAATGGCTGCGAGGATGCGCTCATCGGTGTCGAAGGCTGTAAACACAATCACGCGCACGGATAATCCCTGCTCACGCAGGCGCCGCAACGTCTCAGCGCCATCGCCGTCAGGCATCTCCAGATCGAGCAGCAGCACGTCGGGAGTCAGTGTCGCGACCTGCCGCACCGTCTCAGCGCCGGAGCCAGCCTCTCCGACGACGGTGAAATCGGGCTGCGTCGTCAGTACGGCGACAAGGCCATCGCGCACAATGGGATGGTCGTCGGCGACGAGGATGCGAATGACCTCATTCATGGGGCGCTCCCAACGGCACGACTACTTCAATACGCGTCCCCTCGCCGGGGCAGGTCGCCAGCCGCAGCTCTCCATTCAGCAGGCGCGCGCGCTCGTTCATGCCACGCAGCCCAAAGCGATCGTGCGAAACCCGCGAGGCGTCGAATCCGTCGCCGTTATCGTCGATGACCAGGCGAACCTCCTCCGGAGTCATGGTCAGGCTCAGATGCGCGGCGGTTGCGCGCGAGTGGCGCAGCACATTGGTCAGCGCCTCCTGGGCGATGCGATAGACGCCGACCTCGATCCGCATCGGCAACGGTCGTCCCGCGCCAGTCACCGTAAAGGTGACGCGCTTGCCCCGACGCAGGCGTGTCTCTCCGGCTAGCGATTCGAGCGCCTTGACGAGGGATTGGCCTTCGAGTGGCGCCGCTCGCAGATCGAGCACCGAGCGGCGCGCCTCCTCCAGATTGGCGCGGGTCAGGCCCAGCGCCCGCAGCACGCCAGCCCGCAGCCGCTCGCCATCAGCGCCAGCATCGAACAGGGCGTCCACGGACTCCAGCTGAAGCGCGACGGCGGCCAATCCCTGCGCGAGTGTGTCATGAATTTCGCGCGCCAGACGGTTGCGCTCCTCAGCCGCGCCAAGCTGCGCGCTGCGCGTGAAGAGGCGTGCGCGTTCCACAGCGATACTCAGCAGGTCGCCAATCGCATGCAACAGGTCAAGGTCATCTGGTGAAAGCTCACGCCAGTCAGGGCTGGCGACGTTGAGCACGCCGAGTTTCTTGTCATGCGCGTAGAGCGGAATGCTGGCGTGGTAGCGCAAGCCATCGGTCCCGTCCACCAGACCGCGCAGACGACTGCACGTCACGACGTTGACGTTGGCGGCGCCCGCGAGATCACCGGCGCGATAGGTGTCGAGGCAGTAGCAGCGGCCCTCCATGCGATGCGGATTGGCCGTCAGCGCGGGCGGCAGGTTTTGCGAGGCGGCCAGGTACGATTCGCCCATCGTCTCGTCGAGCAGCCAGATCCAACCCGTGCGCAGATCGAGCAGCGTGGCGACCTGGGCTAACGTCGCCCGTAGCGCCTGTTCGAGGTCCACGGACTGATTGAGCGCGCCCGCGATCGCCATCAGAATAGACAGCTCACGATTGCGCCGTTGTAACTGCTCCGCGCTCGTCTGCTCAGTGCCCGTCGCGCGCGCCTGTTTCCCCTGGTTGCGTGCCACGTCGATAGGTTCCTCTGCCTCGCCTGAGAAACGTCCCGTCTCCACATCGTACTGCACGCGCGAGCATGTTCGCTCAAATGTC
>DASQSS010000225.1:0-6943 GCA_035642255.1 Ktedonobacterales bacterium
GTGCGCGCCATGTCCAACGAACGGGCAAATCGCCGCTAATCTCGATAGCCTGAGCATCACGACCCACGCGCTGCGACCCGTCTTTACCGTGCGCGACAGCACGATGATTTCCGGAAGCTACAGCCTGACGCCCGACAGCAGCGAAGCGCTCTTTTTCAATTCCTTCATCACCGGTGAGGCAGAACCAACGAACGGTGACCAATATCAGCCACTGGCTGAGCGCATTAACCTCGCGACAGGCCAGATGACGTCATTGCCCAACGTCGCCAACAGTATTCCCAGGGAATCCTCTGCCTATGACGATATTGAGCAGGTTCTCTGGATTCCGGGAACGCACAAGGCGCTCATCGCATTCAAAGATACTAACCTTCCGGTTCTTGTAGACATGGATACTGATAGCGTGACGCCAGTCCGATTCTCAGGTTTTCCGGTCGCCTGGTCTCCAGATGGGAAAACGCTGATCCTCAGCAGCGATACCCAGAACAGCGGTGGTCAAGGTGGCTTCCCCGCCCCGACCGACTCGGGCCCCTTTACGCTGACGGCCGTCACCTTCACCGCCACCTGGCAGGTTGCCATCAGTGTGACACTTACCACCCACGCCAGCCTCCTTCCTTTGCTTGGCTTCGTGCGCACTGCCTGATACCGCATCGCACCCTGCCGTTGTCATTTATGGCCCCGTCGAATCGTGATCGATCACAGGAGCGGAGAGCCTTTCTACAACGATTTGATGCGACGGCGTATCACACATTCGCCGCTCGCCAGATGCGCCACAGCGCCGCAAGGACTTTTGCGGCATTCATCTATCTCTCACAAAAGCAAACATGGTATGGTATGAGCGAATAGTTAGAGCGCCCTGCCCGATGGAAGCGCAGGACCTGGACGTCTCGCCCCTTCAGGCGCTCACGCTGCGGGCGGCGAGACAGAGGCATCTCCCAATGGAGTCTCGTGGAGCAGCGCCCCCTGCCGCGACACCGCTGAGCGTCAGCATCGTCATCCCCGCCTTCAACAGCGCGGCGCATGTCGAGCGGCTGCTGGCGTCGCTCTGCGCGCAGACCTACCCGCGTGGGCGCTATGAGATCATCGTCGTGGATGACGGGTCGAGCGACGCTACCGCCGCCCTCGCCGAGCGCGCGTTGGCGCAGTGGGAAGGCGGCGCGGGCCGTGTGCTGCGCAAGACCAACGGTGGCCCGGCCAGTGCGCGCAACGCTGGGATTCGCGCCTCCACCGCCGATGTGATCGCTTTCATTGACGCTGATTGCGTCGCGGACCCCGATTGGCTGGAGAAAGTCGTTGGCGCGCTAGAGTCTGGCGCGGCTGGAGCTGGTGGGCCCTTGCGCAATGTCGCGCCGCCCGGGTGGGTGTCAGATTATCTCAGCGCTTGCGACTTCTTTCGCCAGCGTGCGCGCAATGGCGTTGTGGATTACCTGCTGACGGCGAATGTGGCGTTTCGCCGCGCGGCACTGACGGAGGTGGGCGGCTTCGCTGAGCGCCCGGGCGTCTGGACCGAGGACGCTGACCTGTCATTCCGGCTCAAGCAAGAGGGGTATGCGCTGTTACTCGCCTCTGGGGGCGCCGTTACACACTTTGGCTCGCCCGGTTCGGTGAAGGCGCTTGGCCGTGAGCTCTATCGCTATGGATTTGGCTCCGCGGTACTGTCGCGCAATTGGCGCAATGGACGGTCGCCAGCGATCGAGTTCATTCGGCATGGAGGAGCGGCGCTCCTGGCGCCTCTGCTGGCGCTACGCTTGCGAAACCGAGTGGGGCTGGCTCGCGCGATGAGCTTCTGGCCGCTGATCACGCTGGAGCATCTGTCATTCTGCTGGGGGCTATGCATGGGCGTCATGCGAGGCTCGGCAGAGAAAGGCGCGTGACGATGGCTGATCCGTTTGTCTCGGTCATCATGCCTGTGCGCAATGAGGAGGGCTTCATCGCGCGCAGCCTGGGCGCGGCGCTCAGCCAGAACTATCCCCCTGAACGCATCGAAGTGCTTGTCGCCGATGGGCAGAGCGACGATCGCACGCGCGAGGTTATCGCCAGCCTCCCCGGCGCCGAGCGGGTTCGCGTCATCGACAATCCGCAGCGCAGACAGGCGTTTGGCCTGAATCTGGCCCTGCGACAGGCGCGCGGCGACATCATCGTGCGTGTCGACGGCCACACCATCATCGCGCCAGACTATGTGCGCCAGTGTGTGCGGGCGCTCAGGGAGAGTGGCGCGGTCAATGTCGGCGGACGGATGGAGCCGCAGGGCGCCACGCCGATAGGCCGCGCGATTGCCGCCGCGGGCGCGTCGCGTTTCGGCGTGCCGACCGCCTTCCACGTCAGCCCCGCGCCGCAATTCACTGACACGGTCTATATGGGCGCCTGGCCGCGTGAGGCGCTGCTCGCTGCGGGTGGCTTTGATGAGCGGCTGCGCGTGAATGAAGACTACGAGCTAAACCATCGTCTGCGCCGGGCAGGTGGCCGGGTCTACCTCTCCCCCGCGATTCGCTCCACCTACTTTGGGCGACAGACACTGAGCGCGCTGGCGCGACAATACTTCGCCTATGGCTGGGATCGCACGAACACGCTGAAGCTGCATCCCGACTCACTCAAGCCGCGTCAGTTGGTGGCTCCGGTCTTTGTCGCCGCGCTGCTGATTGGCGGGGCGCTTGCGACAGTTCAGGTGACGGGGCGCATCGCATGGATGGCGCTGCTCGCCGTCTATGCGCTGGCGGATCTCGCGGCCTCTGCCCAGGCTGCGCGCCGGGCCGGGTGGGAATTGCTGCCCCGCTTGCCCATTGTCTTCGCGACCATGCACGTCGCCTGGGGCCTGGGCTTCTGGAAGGGACTGCTTTTCGGCGGCTCACTCGCGCGGCGCGAGAGCGCGCCCGCTCCATTTGATGCGCAAACGCAGGGAGGGCACTCATGACCAGTGAGATAGGTGATGCCGACGATCTCTACACGGCGCCACTAGACCCTGCGCGCATCTCGGAGCGACGCCAGAGCCAGACACGTCCTCCGCGCGCCCTCCAGATGCCTGTGTCGGAGCGGCGTCTGTTGCTGATGGTCGGCGATGTCGTCGCGAGCGAGATTTCCGTCTTTGTCGCGCTGGCGCTGTGGGCGCAGCGTGCGCATATGGCCTTCAACGCTGCCTTCATCGGACCACAGATTCATGGGTTCATCATCCTGCCTGCGCTCTGGCTGCTGCTCGCCTCGACCACCGACTACTACAACCTGCGCGTCGCCGCGCGCGTCGGCGCGAGTCTGCGCAGACTCGCGCTGATCGTCGCCGAGGTGCTGGTTGTCTATCTGGCGACCTTCTTTTTCTCCGTGCCGGGTTCATTGCCACGCCGCTTCATCGTCTACTATGCTGGCCTCTCACTTGTGCTGGTGGGCCTCTGGCGCGCCGCGCGCATCTTCCTCATTGGCTGGACCGGATTTCGCCGACGCGCGCTGATCGTCGGGGCGGGCCACGAGGCCGAGGTCATCTGGCAGACGCTCAAAGATGAGGCGGCGGGCGACTACGAGTTGCTTGGCCTGGTCGCCAGTGAGAGTGAGCTATCCAGTGTCGCCGACCCGCGACGCTATCTGGGTACCGGCGCCGACTTGCGCGCGCTGGTGGCGGAGTATGGCGTCACCGAGCTGGTGATGGCGTACACAAACGAAGTGCCAACCGACGTCTTCGAGGGGCTGCTGGCGTGCTACGAGTCCGGCGTGGAGGTCACGCCGATGACGCGCCTCTACGAACAGATCACCGGGCGCCTTCCCATCGAGCATATGAGCGAGCGACTCTGGTCGCAGGTGCTGCCCGACGAGGCGCATTCACTGCGCGCCAACCTCTACGCGCTCTGGAAGCGCATGATGGATCTGATTCTCTCGTCCGTCGGATTGGCGTTTTTCGTCATTCTGCTGCCCGTCCTGGCGTTGATCATCAAGCTCGATTCGCCAGGCCCAATCTTCTACACGCAGACGCGCCTGGGACTGGGCGGCAAGCCGTTCCGCATCGTGAAGCTGCGGTCGATGGTCGTGGACGCCGAAGCCGCTGGTGGCGCGCAGTGGGCGCAGGAGAACGATAACCGGATCACGCGGGTGGGCAAGTTCCTGCGCCGCTCGCGCCTCGATGAAGTGCCGCAGCTCATCAACGTGCTGCGCGGCGAGATGAGCATCATCGGGCCACGGCCAGAGCGCCCGGAATTCGTGGAGACGCTAGCGCGCGCGATTCCCTACTATCGCGCCCGGCTGGCCGTCAAGCCCGGCCTGACCGGTTGGGCGCAGGTGCGCTATCGCTACGGCAACACGCAGGAAGACGCCGTGCGTAAGCTCCAGTACGACCTCTACTACATCCGCCGCCAGTCGCCGCTGCTCGACCTGCTCATCACCATGAAGACGATCAGCACGATGGTGACCTTCGCCGGGACATAGACCCCGCCCCGCTCACACAGCCTGCCGGTGGTTGAAATCGCCAGACCGTCGCTATCCACAATTCACATAAGCAAGAAATGCCCCCTCTCCGATTCGTCATTGGAGTGGGGGCATTTGGTGTTACGGGAGACTAGGCCAACGCGCCTTTGTCACCGAGGGGCGCGCTCGCGACATGGCCAGCGCCGACGAGGTCACGCGCGGTCTGCTTGATGTGGCCTGATGACAGGCCATAGAGCTCGCGCAGGATGGAGACGGCGCCGTGCTCGATAAATTTGTCGGGCAGACCGATGATCTCCAGCTTGACGTCGCCCATCAGGCCACGCGCGTTGAGCAGCTCCAGCACGGCGCTGCCGAAACCGCCAGCCTCCACGCCATCCTCGATGGTGATGAGGCGTCCGGTCGCCTTCGCCAGCCGGATGATCAGCTCCTCGTCGAGCGGCTTGGCCCAGCGGGCGTTGACCGCCACCGCGCGGATGCCGTCCTCATCGAGCAGCTCCTGGGTGGCCTGTTGCACGAGCGAGACCATGTGTCCGTAGCCCAGGATGGCGACATCGCTGCGGTCAATGTCCTCCTCGGCCGTCAGCACTTCGCCCTTGCCGATGGGCAGTATCCGTAGCTCTGCATCCATCGGCACGCCCAGTCCGCCGCCACGCGGATAGCGCAGCGCAACGGGACCGTCGAGCTCAAGCGCCGTATAGAGCATGTGACGTAGCTCGTTCTCGTCCTTCGGCGCCATCAGCTTCATGTTGGGCAGCGTCCGCAGCATAGCGATGTCAAAGACACCCTGCTGCGTGTGTCCATCCTCACCGACCAGACCCGCGCGGTCCATTGGGAAGACGACATGCAGATTCTGCACGCAGACATCGTGAATGACCTGATCGTAGGCGCGCTGCAAGAACGTCGAATAGATCGCCGCGACAGGCTTCATGCCACCGCAGGCTAAGCCAGCCGCGAACGTGACGGCATGCTGTTCCGCGATACCAACGTCGAAGAATCGCTCTGGAATCGCCTTCTGCAACATATTGAGCGAGGTACCCTCGGACATCGCTGCCGTGATGCCAACGATCGTCTTGTCACGTCGCGCTAGCTCCACCAGCGTCTCGCCGAACACGCTCTGATACTTCGGCGGCTCGCCGGGCTTCTTCTTCAGCTCGCCGGTCTCCAGGTCGTAGGCGCCAGGGCCATGATACTTCGTCGGGTCGGCTTCCGCGAAGTCGCAGCCGCGCCCCTTCTGAGTGACCACCTGGATGATGATCGGGCCTTCCATCCGCTGCGCGTTGTGGAAGACATCCACCATCTGCTGCACATTATGCCCGTCGAACGGGCCAAGGAAGGTATAGCCCAGCTCCTCGAAGACGACGCCGCTCTTGCTCGGCAACACGAACTCCTTGGCGCTGCGAGCGGCGCGTTTCGCCACCTGCTTGGCTAGCGAGCCACCTGGCGCATGATCGAGCGTGTCGCTGGCGGCGTCTTTGAATCGCCGCACGTTGGTGTTCTCGCGTAGCTGGCTGAGGTAGGCGTGCAGCGCGCCGACATTGTCGGAGATGCTCTTATTGTTGTCGTTGAGCACGATGATCAGACGCTTGTGGAGCGAGCCGGCGTGGTTGATCGCCTCGAGCGCCATGCCGCCGGTCAGCGCGCCATCACCGATGATCGCGACGACGTTGAAATCTTCGCCCTTCAGGTCGCGCGCGGCGGCCATGCCCAGCGCGGCTGAGATGCTTGTGCTGGCGTGACTGGCTCCGAACGCGTCATAGTCACTCTCGGCGCGGCGCAGGTAGCCAGAGATGCCGCCAAGTGTCTTGAGCGTGCGGAATTGATCGCGTCGCCCCGTCACCAGCTTGTGTGGATAGGCCTGATGGCCAATATCCCAGACGAGCAGGTCGCGGGGCGCATTGAAGGCGATATGCAGCGCCAGGGTCAACTCGACAGCGCCAAGGTTCGGCGCCAGATGACCTCCACGAAGCGAGACGGCCTCGATAATCTCCTGTCGAATCTCTTCGGCGAGTCGCTCAACCTCAGAGTGGGAGAGCCGCTTGAGCTGGGCGGGAGAATCAATGGTGTCAAGTATACGATTCACAGGTTTTCGTCTCCTCTGGAGGTCAATCGTCCCGTCGCGGTCGGCCTTTGAACTGATCTATCAACCCGCGCTCAAGGTTACTCGGCAATCCTCGGCAATCCTCGGCAATCCTCGGAGTCTCTTCGCTGTCCTAGCGCATCGCCAAGAGCCACAATGCTCCAGGAGACTTACAGAATACGCTCTCACATTATACTGCCCCGTCACATCCAGTTCCACCGCTTGGCGCCGGAATTTATGCGACATGGGCGCCACTGTGGCTGCACTTGAAACGCACATCACATGCACTCAAGTGCAAGCAGGCGAAATTTACCCAACGAGGCAAACCCGCTCGCGAGCGCTTCAGCGACATGTTCCTCCTTGATACGTTGGCCGCTCCGGATTGCCAGGTATGCCGTCTGCGAATGACACGGATGGATTACAAGCGCGCAACGGACGTCGCCCGATGCGCTTCCTTACGAGCGT
>DASQSS010000226.1:0-24095 GCA_035642255.1 Ktedonobacterales bacterium
CTTCGTGTGGAACTCGATGCCCAGCACCTCGTCACCCAGGTCAATCAGCGAAGCGCCGCGATTTTCCTTGACGACACGCGCGCCCGATGCCCGCAGACGCGCCATGCTGGGGCGACGCGCGCTCTCGGGTAGCGGCTGATAACTGTGGCTGTTCCAGTCCCAGAACTGCCCATCGTGGTAGAACGAGCCGACGCCGTTCGCCGCGACCTCGCGCACGAGTGGCGGGATGCTGCGCCCCTCAGCTTCCATCCGCTGGATCAGCGTGGCAACGCCCAGGCTGTCCCACGACTGGAAGGGGCCGGCCTCCCAGTTGAAGCCCCAGCGCATCGCATTGTCGATGTTGACGATGTCGTCGCTGATCTCCTGCGCGACCGTCGCGGTGTAGAGCAACGTGTCGGCGGTGACCTCCCACGCCAGCTTCGCCGCGCGATCATTGCCATTCAGGACGGCCCGGCTACGCTCGGCTGCGTCGGAATTGCCCTTGACGCTATCAAGCGACGAGAAGTGCACGGAGTCCTGCTGGCGATACTCCATCGTGGCGGGATCGAGAACCAGAATCACCGTCTTGCCATCGGCGTCCTTGGTCCGCTTGTAGAAGCCCTGGCCGGTCTTGTCGCCGAGCCATTTGCGCGCCACCATCTCGCGCACGAAGTCGGGCAGCTTGAAGAGGTCGCGCTGTGGGTCGTCGGGCAGATTGTCGTACAGGCTGTCGGCGACATGCAGCAGCGTATCCACGCCTGCCAGATCACCCGTGCGGAAGACAGCGGAGCGCGGGCGACCGAGCGGCTGCCCAAAGATGGCGTCCACCTCTTCGATCTTGTAGCCCTCGCCGAGCATGCGGTGAACCGCCGACGCGAAGCCGTAATTGCCGATGCGGTTTCCGATGAAGCTGGGGCGGTCTTTGCAGTAGACGACGCCCTTGCCCAGCTTCGCCGAGCAGAACTCGCCCATGAAGCGCATCAGCTCGGAGTCAGTGTCGGGGCCAGCGACGAGCTCCAGCAGCTTCATGAAGCGCACCGGATTGAAGAAGTGGGTGATGAGGAAGTGACGGCGGAAGTCTTCGCCGCGCCCCTCCAGCAGCATCGTCGCGGGCAGGCCTGAGGTATTCGAGCTGATGATGGTTCCCGGCTTGCGCACCCGCTCGATGCGCGCGAAGAGATCGCGCTTGGCGCCGATCTCCTCGACGATGGCCTCGACAATCCAGTCAACGCCCGCGAGCTTGTCGAGATCATCTTCAGTGTTGCCCGGCGTCACGAGCCTGGCCGCCTTCGCTGTAAAGAAGGCGGAGGCGGGCCTCGCCTTGAGCGCTTTCTCGATGCCGCCGAGGGCGAAGCTGTTGCGCACCGCTGGATCTGTGCTGTCTGGCGCATCTGGCGGAACGATGTCGAGCAGCAGCACGGGGATGCCCGCGCTGGCCAGCAGCGCCGCAATGCCCGCGCCCATGATGCCCGCGCCGACCACCGCCGCGCGCTGTATGTTGTAGCTCATAGCTGAGTTCCCCGCTGATTATGTGTGACGAGGCGCGACCTTACCCCCGACCCCTCTCCCGCTGGAGAGGGGAGTAGGAGCGGGCCAGCGCTACATCCGCTCGACGATCGTGGCGACGCCCTGGCCGCCACCGACACACAGCGTGGCGATGCCCAACCGCTTGTCGAGCGTCTCCAGGTCGTTGACGAGCGCGCCGATGATGCGGGCGCCCGTGCAGCCCAGCGGATGACCGAGCGCGATGGCGGCGCCGTGTGGGTTGAGCTTGTCGATATCGATGCCCAGCTCACGCACGACCGCGAGCGACTGCGCGGCGAAGGCCTCGTTCAACTCGAAGACGTCGATGTCGCTGAGCTGCAACCCGGCGCGCTGCAACGCCTTGCGCACGGCGGGAACAGGCCCAATGCCCATGATCTCCGGCGCGACACCCGCGACCGCCATCGAGATGATGCGCGCGCGCGGCCGGATACCCAGCGCTTTCGCCTTCTCCGCCGACATCAGCACGACCGAGGAAGCGCCGTCATTGAGCGGGCTGCTGTTGCCCGCTGTGACGCTGCCAACCGCGATGAAAGCTGGCTCCAGCGACGCAAGGCGCTCCAGCGAGGTGTCGCGGCGTGGGCCTTCGTCGGTCGTCATCTCGGCGCCGTCGGGCAGGGCCACGGGCACGATCTCGCGCGCCAGCACGCCAGCGTCTTGCGCGGCGAGGGCGAGCCGATGGCTGCGCAGCGCGAACTGGTCCTGCTCCTCGCGGCTAATGTTGTACTGTTTCGCCAGGTTCTCGGCAGTCAGGCCCATCGGGATGTACGACTGCCCGAACGCAGTCGTCTTCTCAGCGGGGAAGCCACAGGCCTCGACGCCATTCGGATTGTTGATGAGCTTGGGGTTGAAGCTGGGATTGAAGCCGCCCATCGGCACGCGCGACATGCTCTCGACGCCGCCCGTCACGAAGATGTCGCCCTGGCCGAGCATAATGCTCTGCGCGCCCATGTTGACGGCCTGCAAGCTGCTGGCGCAGAAACGGTTGACGGTGACCGCGCCCGCGGTGGTCGGCAGGCCCGCCAGCCCCGTGATAATGCGGGCGACATTCATGCCCTGCTCGCCCTCAGGGAAGGCGCAGCCGATGATGACGTCCTCGATCTGCGTGTAGTCAAACGCGGGAATGCGCGAGAGCGCGCCGCGCACGGCGACAGCGCCAAGGTCATCGGCGCGCACGGCCTTCAGCGCGCCCTTGTTGGCCCGGCCAATCGGTGTGCGGGCAGCGCTAACGATCACTGCTTCTGGCATGAGTGGTAGTTTCCTCCGAGTGAGACGGCGCCGAATCAGTGGCGGCGCGACGGATATAGATGACTTTGTCGACTTCGGCGTGTATGACGCCCTGCGCGTCTGTCAGGTCCACCCGATAGACACGATCAATTGAGCGCGACTCCCTCAGCGCGTCGCGGATGGCCTCCAGCTCGGACTCGTCGAGCGAGAAGCGCGCATAGAGCGTCGAGCGGCCCGGCTTGCGGAAGCGAATGGTCGCCGCTTTGTCCCACACGACATACGCGTTCCCCAGATTGCGGATGAGCATGATCATGTAGAACGGGTCCACCGAGGCGTACATGCTGCCGCCGAAGATCGTACCGACATAGTTGTACGTCTGGATGTTGCGCGGCAGCTTGATGCGTACCTCGCGCCAATCGCTGGCGATGTACGTCACCCAGGCGCCCGTGCCACGATAGGCCGGAAACCAGTTGAATCGCCAGCGGGTGAGCCGCGTCGGCCATGACTCCGCCACGTTCGCTAGCCCTTCACGACGCGCGGCGTGAGCAGCGTCCACTCGAAGCGCAGCTCAGTGGTGAGCGTCTCCTGCTGATCGAAGATGCGCACCTCGATGGCGAAGCGCGGGCGGGCGCCGGCGGCGATCTCGCTGCGGATGCGCGCCTGCTCTTCAGCGCCGAGCGACGCCTCGCCACGTAGCTGGCCGCGCGCGGGCTTGTGATACACCACGGAGGCGCTGGTCACGACTGGCGCATAGCCATGCCGCTGCAGATCGCTGAACGCCATCAGCGTCATGGCGCCAGAAGTGACCTCGCCCAGACCAAACTGCGCCACCGCGTGCGTCGATCCGACATGGTTGAGCCGCTCGGGCGACTCCGGCAGAATCACCGTCACACGCTCCGGCGCGACCGACTCCACACGCGGGCCCAGCACGCGGTGGAATGGCACCGAGTCCGCCAACAACTGGTTGACCGTTTCGACATCCAACACGTTGCTGACCCCCTCACTTTTGTTACGCGATGGCTGGCGGTGGATACCGCGTGAAACCGCGTGAAACCGCGCCGGGATGGCGGCCAGCAGGTGTTACGTCAGCGGGTAGCCGTTGGCTTCGCTCACCAGGCCAGCAAGCTCGCGCTGGAGCGGCACGATGTCCGCCTCCGGGTCGCCCAGATAGGCGCGCGTTTTAGCCAGCTCGGCCTTGCGCTCGTCGCCCTCGAACGTCATCGTCAGCACGCCGTCCATCGCGGCGCGCGCCTCGCGGATCAGGTTGATCGTCGCGACCTGAGCCAGTAGCGCGTGGGTGTGCGCGTCGCGCGCTCCAGCGCGAGCCGCCGCCAGCGCGCGAGCCACGACGCTGTCAATCGCGAAGGCGGCGATCAGCTCGTTGGCGGCATACTCCAGGAACTCCTGCTCCTCCTGCATCGTCGCCATGAACTTCATCGCGCCCTTCATCACGCTATAGATAGCGGCGCGCTTGACGCGCTCAGCCAGATTCACCGCGTCACGCAGCTCGGCGGGCGTCTCCGCTCCGGCGAAATCAGGAGCCTGCCCGCTCGCCACCTGAGTCTCGATCTCCGGGAAGGCGGAGAACAGGTCAATCTTGTTGTCCATCGCACGGCGGAAGAGCGTGCCAGCGGCGACCAGCCGGTTGACCTCGTTCGTCCCCTCGAAGATGCGGTTGATGCGGGCGTCGCGCCAGGCATGCGAGATGGGGTACTCATCCATGAAGCCGTAGCCGCCGAAGACCTGCACACCCTCATCCACGCAGCGCCCCAGCGCCTCCGAGCCGTAGACCTTGGCGATGGAGCATTCGATGGCGTACTCCTCGATCGCGGCAAGCTGCGCCATGCGGTCCGCGCCCGCCGCCAGCCGCGCCTCTTCGACCAGACCGACGGTGCGGAAGGCGATGGCCTCGGCGGCGTAGACATCGGCGGCCATGTAGGCGAGCTTCTTCTTGATCATGCCGAAGCCCGCGAGTGGCCGGCCAAACGCCTTGCGCTCGTTGGCGTAGCCCGCCGCCAGGTCCAGCGCGGACCGCGCGCCGCCGGAGGTCCCGGCGCCTAGCTTCAGGCGTCCGATGTTGAGGATGTTGAAGGCGATCTTGTAGCCCTTGCCAATCTCGCCCAACACATTCTCGACGGGAACCTCGACGTTGTCGAAGTAGACCGTGCGCGTTGAGGATCCCTTGATGCCGACCTTCTTCTCTTCCGAACCTGTCGAGACGCCTTTCCAGGCGGATTCCACGATGAAGGCGGTATGCTTGGTATCATCTACCTTGGCGAAGACAACCATCACATCGGCGAAGCCCGCGTTCGAGATCCACTGCTTGGCGCCATTGAGGATGTAATGCTTGCCATCAGGCGATAGTGTCGCGCGCGTGGTAATGCTCATCGCATCGGAGCCGACACCCGGCTCGGTCAGCGCATAGGCGCCGATCAGCTCGCCTGTCGCCAGGCGCGGCAGATACCGGTCCTTCTGCTCGTCTGTGCCATAGAAGACGATCGGCAGCGTGCCGATGGTGGTATGCGCGCCCTGCGCCACCGCGAACGCGGCCTGGCGCATCTGCTGCGCGACGAGCGCGCTAACGATCATGCCCAGGTCAGCCCCGCCGTATTCTTCGGGCACATCGATCATCAGCAGACCCTGGTCGCCCGCTTCCTTGAGTAGCGCCGGCATCAGCCCCGGCTCCTGCGCATCGATCTGGTCGGTCTTGGGCAGCACCTCGCGCTGGATGAAGGTCGCCGCCGAGTCGCGAATCTCGCGTTGCTCGTCAGAGAGCTTCTCCAGCGTGAGGAAGTCGGCTCGCGTCACTGGCGTGGTCAGAAAGCCCGCGCCCGTCTGGATGTTCGCCTCGGTCGCCATCGCTGAGACTCCTCCTGCATGGGATCCGCGAGAGCCGCGCCCATGCGCTACACATGCGCTACAGATAGTGTCTTATTGTCAGGTAGTGTTTGGGTTTCACCGTGAATCAGCCTGCACGGTCGGAACAACCTTCACGACCGTGAAACGCCGTTGCACGACACGAATGGGGATGAGTCCCCTCAGTCGAGAGTCGTCCGATGCTCGTCCCGCTAGGCTGGCTTCTCCTGTTCGGTCTGCGTCTGCCGAGCGGCCAGTGTCTCCTCACGCAGCGCCCGGCGCAAGACTTTGCCGACCATTGTCTTGGGCAGCGTATCGCGGAACTCATACGTCTTGGGAACTTTATAGATGGCGAGCCGCTCGTGACACCACTGGTCAAGCTCAGCGGCGGTCAGATGCTCGCCTGGCTTCACGATGATGAAGGCGCGCACCGTCTCGCCGCGATACTCGTCAGGCATGCCCACCACCGCCGCCTCCAGCACCTTTGGATGCGCGTACAGCACTTCCTCGACCTCGCGCGGGAAGACGTTGTAGCCGCTGGCGATGATCATGTCTTTCGCGCGGTCGACGATGGTGAAATAGCCGTCGGGCGACATCGTGCCGATGTCGCCAGTGCGCAGCCAGCCATCATGCAGGACCTTGTCCGTCTCATCGGGACGATTCCAATAGCCCAGCATCACCTGAGGCCCATGCACAGCGATTTCGCCCTGCGCGCCCTGCGGCAGGAAGGACCACGTCTCGGGGTCGATGATGGCGGAGTCAGTGTTGGGCAATGGCAGGCCGATCGTGCCGCTGCGCCGGTCGCCATAGACTGGATTGCAGTGGGTCACAGGCGAGGCCTCGGTCAGCCCATAGCCCTCGACCACTTTCGCGCCAGAGACCGCCTCGAAACGCCGCTGCACCTCGGCGGGCAACGGAGCCGAGCCGCTGATGCAGACCTTGATGGAGCTCAAGTCGCGCTTGCGCTGCTCCACCTCGCGCGCCAATGCGAGATACATCGTCGGCACGCCGGGGAAGAGGTCGGGCCGGTATCGCTCGATGGCCTTGAGCGTATCCTTCACGGTGAAGCGCGGCAGCAGCACCATCGTCGATGCCGCCAGCATCGTCATGTTCATCGCCACAGTCAGCCCATAGACATGGAAGAACGGCGCGACGCAGAGCGTGATGTGCTTGACGTTCGCTGGCTGTTCGTTCCACACCAGGCACTGAGCGGCATTCGAGAGCAGGTTGCGGTGGGTCAGCATGGCGCCCTTGGCGACGCCCGTGGTGCCACCGGTATATTGCAGCAGCGCAAGGTCATCTGGCTTAGCCGGCTCAGGCAGCGCAAAGACTTCGAAGCCCTTGCTGTCGCTGGCGTGGCCGAGCAGCTCCTTGAACGGGTGGATGCTCCTGTCGGCGCGCATGGCTCGGTAATCCAAGTGCGGCTTGCCGCGCGACGCCGCCGACTCGCGCATGCGATATGCGACGGCGAGTGGCAGAGGGAAGTAGTCGGCGACGCCCGCGAGGATAATATGCTCAATCGGCGTGCGCCCGCGCACCTCGGCCAGGTTGTGATAGAGCTGGTCGAGCGTCACGATGATCTTCGCGCCGCAATCGCGGAGCTGGTGCTGTAGCTCGGACGGGGTGTAGAGCGGATTGGTCGGCACGACCACGGCTCCCGCTTTGAGCGCGCCGAAGAATGCGATGGGGAACTGGGGGATGTTAGGCAGGCTGATCGCCACGCGGTCGCCGCGCTTGACACCCAGTCGCACGAGCGCCCGCGCAAAGCGGTCCGCCAGTGACGAGAACTGCGCGTAGCTGATGCGTGTCCCGTAATATTCTATGGCGGTAAACGCGCTCGACGTGCGGGTGGCTTCATCGAGCAGCCACGCCAGCGACTGCTCAGGAATGGCCATCGTCGCTGGCACGGCTGGCGAATAGTGCAATGTCCAGGGACGACTGACTCCGGCGCCTCCAGTAGCGGCTGAAGCGATCGACGCAGCCGCGGTATCTGCCGGGGTCGGCGAGGAAAAGCCTTCTTCCATCGGCGCACTCCTCTTTGAGTGAAACGGGGCATTCGGTTAGAGGCAGTATATCGCCCGGATAGTTGGAATGCGCAGTTGCCAGCTAACGTGTTTTGGGGTGTATACTGGTATCTGGCTAACACATCAGGCCGGCAGCGAGCGTTGGATGCGTCGGGGGGAACGGCAGTGATACGCGCGGTGTTCTTTGATCTGGATGATACACTCTGCGACGCCAGGCCCGCGTTCGCGGCGGGTCGGCGCGCGGCCTTCGCAGAGGCGCTTATGCAGGCGCCTGGGTTGACGGAGCAGACGCTGAGTGATGCCTGGGCGCGCACGAACACCGACCTCTTTCGCGCGATGGATGCTGGCGCGCTAACCATGGCGCAGGTACGTGACACGCGGTTCCGGCAGACGCTAGCCTCGGCTGGAATACCTGACGACCGGTTGGCTGATGCGCTCAATGCGCTGCTGGGCGAGTTACAGCTTGAGCGCCTGCGCGCCTTCGACGACGTGGCGGCGCTGGGAGCCTTGCGTGAGCGCGGCGTCTTCGTCGGCATCATCACCAACGGCGCGGACGACGCACAGACCGACAGCCAGCGCACGAAAGCTGAGCGGCTGGGCCTGCTGCGCGAGGTAGACGGGTTCTGGGTCTCGGATACGATGGGCTACCGCAAGCCCGACCCGCGCGCCTTCCTGCCAGCGCTGTCGGCGGCTGGCTGCGACTCGGAGCGCTGTCTCTACGTTGGCGACTCACTTGTAAACGACATCGCCGGAGCCAACGCAGCCGGCATGCGAAGTGTCCTGTTGCTGCGTGGCTCTGGGTCTACGGAATCGCCAGCAGTCGCGATGGGCGATGGACAGGCGCGGCCATGGCGAACTGTGCGCTCCCTCTGGGAGACGCTCGCCCTGCTGGGCGCATTCTGACAAGGCATGATACGGCCCCAAGCGGCGCGCGCTGGGCATTCATCCGCTGCATCAGCTACGGGCCTGTAGACACTGAAGGAGCCTGAAACCATGACCACGAGCGGAAAGGGCGGAGCGGCTGGAGCGGCGCCTCCAGAAGCCGAGCCACAGGAGTTTGGCGCGCTGATCGCCTACTATCGGCAGGCGCATGGGCTCTCGCAGGGGCAGCTGGCGCGGGCGGCGCGGCTCTCGCGCACGTACGTCTACCATATCGAGACGGGGCAGCGGAAGGCGCCCTCGGTCAAGGTGGCGCGGGCGCTGGCCAGGGCGCTGGAGGCGCATGGTGTGGAGCGGCGGCGCCTCGCTCAGGCCTACACCCGGCTGACGGGCGAGCAGATGGAGGACGAGCCAGAGCAGCTCGACCTCTTCGACCAGCGCGAGCTAGCGGCGCTACTGGTACACAATACCGCCTTTCCCGCGCACAGTCTCGACCGCCTCTGGCAAATAGCCGCATGGAACAATCCAGCCGCCGACCTCTTCGAGCTGGACGAAGCGGCGCTCGCCTCGCACAGCCAGAACCTGCTGGCTGTCGTCTTCGATCCAGCCTATCGCGGACGCTTCCGTCCGTGGGAGACGCTGGCGCGGCGTATGTTGGCCGACTTCAAGCACAACACGCGCAGCCTCACCTACCTGCCGGAGTACCGCGCGCTCTGGCGCTCACTGCGCGCCATGCCCGACTTCACGCGCATCGCCAATAGCTCCGACGCGCCCTCGATGACGGCGCCCAGCTTCGTCTTCCATATGCGCCACTCGCGGCTGGGCGCGCTGGCCTTGCGCACGACCATCACCATCTTCAGTGGCGCCTCCGACTACAGCATCGTCACGTATGTCCCGGGCGACCAGCAAACGCTCGCCATCTTCGCCGAAAACGGTTGGCAGCGCATGGCGAACGATGCTGAGGCGCAGGCGGGCGAGTCGCGATGAAGATTCTAACTTGCCGCTAAATGGTCCATCCGCCACGTATGGTATACGTGAGCAGAGCAGAGCGGAGTCCCATGAGGGGCTGCGAGCGCGATCCGCGTGCATCGTACTCTGGGAGGCGATGACACCACCGCTGGCGCCGCTGGCGGCATCCCCCTGAGCCAAGAGCGAGGACGTCGCCCTTGGTCAGTTGGCGCTTCACCACGACCGCGCTTGTCGGACGGGTGCGCGACACGTGAACGATATCGCCACTGCGATCAGCGGATGCCCGCCTGCTCGTCACGATCGGCAGTCGGTATGAGGAGGCAGCAATGGGTGTAGTCGAAGAGTTCCTCGCCGAGACCTTGCCGCGGCTTGAGGAAACTGACAAGGCGCTGCACAATGGCAACTCTGAGTTGCGCAAGTCGATGTGGTCACATAACAATCCTCTGACCCTGTTCGGCGCGGCATTCACTAAGAGCGGGTGGGACGAAATCAGTCCCATATTCGACTGGTTGGCGTCCAGGTTCTCACATTGCGAAGCATTCACGTACGAAGTGGTAGCCGCCGATGTCAGCGGTGATCTCGCCTACATCGTGGGCATCGAGCACACGACGGCCTCGATCGGCGGCGCACCGGGCGCCCCTTACTCCCTGCGGGTAACGACCATCTTCCGCCGAGAGGATGGCGCATGGAAGGTCATCCACCGGCATGCCGACCCAATGCCAGAGAGCAGCCCAGAGAGCAGCGACGCCACTGCTGAACAACTGCATCGTGTACTGGCTGAACGCGACGCCCAATAACAGCGTGCGGCGGGTCAGTAAGCCAGTCAGGCCGCGCAGCGCCACTGGTTGCGCCCCAGCGCGCTCAACTGCGTGAAATTGTGGATGCGCCACTAATACGGCGTTATGTATCGCCTGCTCAGAGCGACTACGTTGCGTACTATGTGATCAGTCGTTGCAGGAGAACTATATGACGCTCCAGCGCATCCCGCCGCCAGACGCCGACAACGCCAACAAAACTGAGGACGCCGAGATGGAGGCGGCGCTAGCGCACGAACGCCCACGCATCGTCGCGCTGTGCGCTAGCATCACCGGCGACAGCCACGCCGCCGAGGACCTCGCGCAAGAGACGTTGATCGCGGCGTGGCGCAGCCGACACAACTTGCGTCAGCGCGACAAACTCGCCGCGTGGCTGTCAGGCGTCGCGCGCAATACCTGCCTGCGCTGGGGACGCGCGCGAGGCCGCCTGCTGCGCTACAGCGAATCACCAGCGTTGCTCTTCGACGTCGAGACGCTGAGTGAGTCGGATCGCTTTGCGGATCCTCTGGACCTGGAGGCCGATCTCGAACGCAAGGAATTGATCGCGGCGCTCGATCGCGCGCTGGCGCTGCTGCCTGCCGAGACACGCGCCGCACTGGTGGCGCGCGTTGTCCACGAAGCGCCCATCTGCGAGATCGCCGCGCATCTGGGTGTCAACGAAGCGGCGGCGGCGATGCGTGTGCAGCGAGGCAAACGCGCGCTGCGTAAGGTTCTCACCACTACGCTACGCTACGACATGACACCGTACCTGATAGATGCGCGGCGAGATATGTGGCAGGAGACGTCGCTCTGGTGCTTCGTTTGCGGGCGGCGGCGGCTGCGGGCGTTGCTCGGCGCCGATGCCACACTGACTCTCACCTGCCCAACCTGCTTACCCGATCCTCAGCAGGCGCTCTTCGTCACCTGCCCGGAAATCTATGGGACAGTGAAAGGCTATGGTCGCGCGCTGGCTCGCACCCTCAATTGGATACATCACTACTATCAGTCTGCGGCGCATGCCCAATCAATCGCCTGTTATATCTGTGGAGAGCGTTTGATCATCGAAGGCCCCGGCGACCTGCGCGGCTCAAACTGGGCCAGCCAGCGCGCGCGTGGGTTCTATCACCGATGCCGGTCCTGCGGCGCTGAATCCTCGCAGCCCCTCGCCGGGCTGGCGCTGGCTACCCCAGAAGGGCGCGCCTTCCGCCAGAACCATCCGCGCATGCGCATGCTCCCAGAGCAGGCGGCAGAAGTAGATGGACGGGCAGCCGTTGTCACAAGCTTCATCAGCCTGAACGATCACGCGACGCTCGATATCGTGTCGTCCCTCGACACCGGTCAGATCATGCGTGTCGCAGGCATCGCATAACGCTCCGATGAAGCCAGACGACACCTGAGGAGAACCCACATGACATCCCCAACGCATCCATCGGCGTCGGCAAGGATAGCCAATTCGCACATCCCAGAGATTCGCCAGCAGGACGTAATCATTCAGCATGGCGCGGATACGCTCGCCGGAACGCTTTATCTGCCGCAGCTTGGTCAGCGCTGTCCGGCAGTGGCGCTGGTCCATGGCTCTGGAGACGACACCCGCGAAGGCTATCGCGTCTTCGCCCAACATTTCGCTGAGCGCGGCATCGCCAGCCTGATCTATGACAAGCGCGGTGTGGGCGCGTCCACCGGAAGCTGGCGCAGCGGAACCTTCGCTGAGTTGGCGAACGATGCGCTGGTGGGCGTCCGCCTGCTGGCACAGCGTGACGAGGTTGACCCCCACCGTGTCGGACTATGGGGATGCAGCGAGGGCGGCTGGGTCATTCCTCTGGCGGCGGGCGGGCGCGAGGTCGCCTTCCTCGTGGCGATCTCCGCGGCTGGCGTCAGTCCCGCGCAGCAGGAAATCTATCGCCGCACGCTGCTCGTCGAGGCGAAGGACTCGCGCATGGGTCGCGCAATGGGCAGAGCGCGGCTACGCTCGATGTTTGGCCTGCTGCGCACGCTGCCCAGCGGGGCGCTGCCTGGCGTTGCGGGCTACTTCGCACGTACGATGGACTTCGATCCAGCGCCCATTTGGCGACAGGTCACACAGCCAGTCCTGCTTGTCTATGGTGCGGCGGACGCAGCCGTACCCCCACAGCAAAGCGCCGACATCATCGCACGCGCCCTGCAAGCAGCGGGGAATGAGCGCAACACCATCCTCGTGTTCCCTGACGCCGATCACGGCATTCAGACGCTCAACCCTGCGACCCAAGAGCGCGCATTCGCCCCTGGCTATCTGGACGCCGTCGCCGACTGGATCCTGGCGCGCTAGCCGCAATGGCGTATCGAGCGTGCCAGCGAGCAAGACGACGCCAAGCGAGCGCCAACGTCCCGAGTTGATCGACACCATCACAGATCGCCACGATCACCTGACATCATTCGTGTGTCCTTTGGACTCGATAAATTACTATATGGTAATATAATGCTATAAAGTGTATGGGACTCGCGCCTGACGTTCGCCTGAATAGCGATTCGCCGTAGGGGCGCCGGCGTTGGATCTTTACGCAAGGAGCGGTTCGTGCCATCCGTGACTGTTCTACAGCAGATTCTCTCCGTCATCTCAGGCGGGCTTGTGGGCTTCTCACTCGGCCTGATTGGCGGCGGCGGCTCGATTCTGGCGGTTCCGCTGCTGCTCTACGTCGTCGGCTACCGCGACCCTCACGTCGTGCTGGGAACGACCGCCCTCGCCGTGGCTATGACCGCCTATGCCAATCTGATCCCGCATTGGCGCGCTGGCAACGTTCGCTGGAAGCCCGCCATCGCGTTCGCGATTCCCGGCGCAGTCGGCGCGGTGATTGGCGCGAGCGTCGGCAAAGAGGTGAATGGCAAACAACTGCTCTTTCTTTTCGCCGTCCTCATGATCGGCGTCGCGCTGAACATGCTGCGCAAGCGCAACGACACCAAGCCACGACCCGAGCGCAGCGGGCGCGCAATGCTGCTGTGGGTGATTCCGGTCAGCCTGGGCGTTGGCATGCTGTCTGGCTTCTTCGGCATCGGCGGCGGCTTTCTAATCGTCCCGGGGCTGATGTTCGCGACAGGCATGCCGATTCTAAGCGCGGTGGGTAGCTCGCTGCTCTCCGTTGGCGCGTTCGGCACAGCGACAGCGATCACGTATGCGCTCGCGGGCAAGGTGAGCTGGCTGATCGCTATCGAATACTTTGGCGGTGGCATCGTCGGCGGCTGGCTGGGCGCCAGGCTCGCTACACGGCTGGGCGCGAACAAGAAGGCGCTCGCGCGCATCTTCGCTGGCGTCGTCTTCGTCGTCGCGCTCTACATGCTCTACATGAATGTCGGCGCGCTGCATCTCTAGGCCGCTCGCGAGGTACACAGGAGGTACGCGGCCATGCCGCCACGCCCTCTCTCCGCTTCGACATCGCGCGCCGGAGTCGTATAGTCTATGGCAAGAGCGATGAGGACGAATGAGATGAAAGACGACATCAGGCGAGAGGACGGGCGCAGATGGCGAGTCACGATAGCGGGACAACGGCGACTCACGGAGCGCCCACTCACACCAACCGGCTGATTCACGAGACCAGCCCCTACCTGCTGCAGCACGCGCACAACCCGGTGGACTGGTATCCCTGGGGCGAGGATGCGTTCGCGCGGGCGCGGGCCGAGGGCAAGCCGATCCTGCTCTCGATTGGGTACTCCGCCTGCCATTGGTGTCACGTTATGGCCCACGAATCCTTTGAGAACGAGGATACAGCCGCGATCATGAACCGCGAGTTCATCAACATCAAGGTGGACCGCGAGGAGCGCCCCGACGTAGACGCGCTCTACATGGAGGCGACCATCGCCATGACAGGCGGCGGCGGCTGGCCGATGACCGTCTTCCTGCTGCCCGATGGCGCGCCATTCCTGGCGGGCACGTACTTCCCGCCGACGCCCCGTCATGGTCTGCCTGGCTTCCCGACGCTACTCACCAACGTCGCACGGTGGTACGCGACGGCGCGTGACGAGGTCGAGCAGCAGGCGAGCGCGCTGCGCGACATCTACCAGACGAACGAGCGGCGCACGCTGCCCATGCCGCCCGGCGTGCTGGAAGGCGAGGCCATGCTCGACCCCACCGTGCTCGCGCGCGCCGCCAACGCTGATCTCGCTGACTTCGACGCGCAGGATGGCGGCTTGCAACGCGCGCCGAAGTTCCCACATCCGCTAGGACTGGAATTCCTGCTGCGGATGGAGCGGCGACGGCGGGCGAGTGGCGCCGCGCGGGAAGCCGCCGAGGAGTTGAGCGACGACCTCATGCCACTGGTGACGCTGACTCTCGACAAGATGGCCGCTGGCGGCATCTACGATCAGATCGGCGGCGGCTTCCATCGCTACTCCACCGATACGGTCTGGCTCACGCCGCACTTCGAGAAGATGCTCTACGACAATGCGCTGCTGGCGTCCGTCTATCTGCGCGCCTGGCAGCTGACCGGCGAGCCGCGCTATCGGCGCATCTGTGAGGAGACGCTCGACTACCTCCTGCGCGAGATGACCGATCCCAGCGGCGCCTTCTATTCCACTCAGGACGCCGACAGCGAGGGCGAGGAGGGCAAGTTCTACGTCTGGACGCCCACCGAGCTACGGGAGGTTCTCGGCGATGACGACGCTGGAGTGGCGCAGACCGTCTGGGGCGTCAGCGAGCGCGGCAATTTCGAGGGCAAGAATATCCTGCATGTGACGCGGACGATGGAGGGTGCGGCTGAGACGCTCGGCATCAGTCCGGATGAGGCCCAGGCAGCGTTGGCCCGCGCCCGAGAGCGGCTCTACGCGGCACGCGCGCAGCGGGTCTGGCCAGGACGTGACGACAAGGCGATCACGGCGTGGAATGCGCTGGCGCTACGGACCTTCGCCGAGGCGGCGGGCGCTCTACGGCGCGACGATTACCGCGCGGCCGCCCTCAAAAACGCCGACTTCCTGCTGGCGACGATGCTGCGCGAGGGGCGTCTGCTGCGCACCTGGCGCAACGGTCAGGCGAAGATCGACGCCTACCTGGAGGACTACGCCGCGCTCGCCAACGCGCTGCTGAGCGTCTATGAGCTGACTGGTGAGTCGCGCTACTTTAGCGCCGCGCGCAGTCTGGGTGACGACATCGTGCGGCGCTTCTGGGATGACGAGACACAAGCGTTCTTCGATACCGCCGCGGACCACGAGCGGCTGATCGGACGTCCGCGCGAGCTGAGCGACAACGCGACGCCGAGCGGGTCGAGCCAGGCCAGCGAGGCGCTGCTGCGGCTGGCCGCGCTGACGGGCGACGCGCGCTACCACGACCACGCCGAGCGTGCGCTCTTGCCGCTCGTGCCGTACATGCTGCGCTCGCCGTCAGGATTCGGTCGTTTCCTCTCCGCGCTCGATGATCTGATCGGCCCATTCTATGAAGTGGCGCTGGTCGGCCCAGTGGATGACGCTCGGTTGGCTGCCCTGCGCGCCGAAGTGAACGAGCGTTACCAGCCGCGCGCGGCGCTGGCCTGGGGCGCGCCTGCCGCACAGCCAGCGGTTCCACTGCTTGCGGAGCGCGGCCTGGTGGATGGCGCGGCCGCCGCCTACGTCTGCCAGAGCTTCGTCTGCCAGCGCCCCGTCACCACGCCTGAGGAGCTACGCGCGCTGTTGAATCAGTGAGCGATTCCACGCTCGTCTCGCTAGCCACGCTGGACGCGATGTGAGACACTGGTGGCGCAGGATGAGCGCCGACACAGCCGAGCGCTCACATGTGGAGTGAGAGGAGCCCCGGCGATGACGAATCCGTCACCCTATGGTGAGTATCCCAATTATCAGCCGCCAACCGGGCCGACGACGGAGCAGCAGCCGTATCCGTCGCAGCCCTACCAGCCCTATCCGTCGTCCTATCCCGCGCAGGAGCCGCCCACGACGTACTCGGGAGGGTATGCGCCGCCACCACCGCCTAACGACGCGAGCTATGCGCCGCCGCCTCCAGGGTATCAGCCGTATGGCGCAGGGTATCAGCAGCCGTATGCGCCGCAATATGCGCCCGGACCGGGCTACCCGCCCGCTGGCCCGACGAGCGGCATGGCCATCGCCAGTCTCGTCTGCTCGCTGATAGGCTTCGGCCTGATCGGAGTCATTCTCGGCCACCTGGCGCTGAACGAGATCAAGAAGTCGAACGGATACACGCAGGGGCGCGGCCTCGCCATCGCCGGACTCATCATCGGCTACTTGCAGATCGCCGCCATCGTGGTCATCATCCTCTTCATCATCATTGGCATTGTGATGTCTTCCAGCGCGCCACAGCCGCAGCCGTGATCGCGTTGCCCGATGATACGCCTCTCGCGCCGCCTGGTCTCCGGTGTTGGAGCATGGTGACGCGAGAGGTGAGGAGCCGCCAGACATCCGCAGAGGGAGAGCCGCCGTGCGCTCCAACATCGTTCCTCCGAATCGCGCCATCACTGCCGCGCTGATCATCGGCATCCTCGCGCTGATCGCCTATGGCGCGTATAACCACGACCCCGCCACCATCGTCATCATCGCCACGCTGTTCGTCTTCTTCGCGATGCCGGCTCTGCTGCTCTACTCGCTCAATCGTCGCGCTCGCCAACAGCCGCCAGACGATGCCACTGCGACCGATCAGGCCGACCAACCCAGCCAAGACAATCGGGCCAACCGCTCTTGAGGAGAGCTAACGCTCAGCGTGAGTCGCGGGCATGAGCGCCTGATGGGCTAACGCCATCGGCCGATGATCGCACGCTGGTCAATTTCGCCATCTCGCCAAAAACTCGTCCGCTGAGCTGTCGTTTTCTCGTACATTCGTTCGACGTATGGGTAGAATGGAGATGCGGGAGGCAAGTGAGCCCCACGCGCAAGCCATTCGCGTGCCATTGCCCGGAGGGAGGCAGCCATGCGCTATGCATTGTTGATCTACACCAGCGAGACACTCGACGCCCAGGCGACCAAAGCGCAGATGGACGAGATCACGGCGGCGTATTTCACCTTTGGCGAGCAATACAAGGACAAAATCGTCGGTGGCGACGCGTTGATGCCGACACAGTCCGCCACGACGGTGCGCGCGCCGGAAGGCAAGGCGCTCACCACCGATGGGCCGTTCGCCGAGACGAAAGAGCAGCTGGGCGGCTTCTATCTCGTCAACGCCGCTAATCTCGATGAGGCCATCGAGATCGCGTCGCACGTCCCCGGCGCGAAATCCGGCTCCATCGAAGTGCGCCCAGTAATGGAGTTCGAGAGTTAGACACGAAGGCCATGCGACCTGCCCCCTCTCCCAAGCGGAGAGGGGGATTGCGGATTCGGGCAGGAGCCTATCAGGAGCCTATCAGGAGCTTATCAGGAGCCTATCAGGAGCTTATCAGGAGCCTATGCGGCACGAGCCACACCTCATCGAGCGAACCTTTCGCGAGGAGTCAGGCCAGATTCTCGCCGCCCTGATCGCGAGCGTTGGCGATTTCACTATCGCCGAGGATGCGCTGCAGGATGCGGTGGAGGCGGCGCTGCGCCAGTGGCCAACGGAGGGCGCGCCGCGTAATCCCGCTGCCTGGCTGACCGCCATCGCTCGCCGCCGCGCGATCGACCGTCTGCGCCGCGACGCCACCCTCATGCGCAAGCGGGAGACGCTCCAGACGCTCGCATCCCTCGAAGCCGCGCCGGTCACGAATCTGTCAACTGACGACGACATCCCCGATGAGCGGCTGAAACTCTTCTTCACCTGCTGCCATCCCGCCCTCGCGCTGGAGGCGCGCATCGCGCTGACGCTGCGCACGCTAGGCGGGCTCTCCACCGAGGAGATTGCCCGCGCTTTCCTGACGCCCGAAGCGACGATGGCCCAGCGACTCACACGCGCCCGCCGCAAGATTCGCGACGCCGGTATTCCCTATCAGGCGCCGCCGATTCGCTTGCTGCCGGAACGCCTCGACGGCGTGCTCGTCACGCTCTACCTCATCTTCAACGAAGGCTATACCGCCGCCGCGGGTGAATCACTGATGCGCCGCGAGCTGTGCGCCGAGGCCATCCGTCTGACGCGCACATTGGCGACACTGCTGGCCCGCGAGCCAGAATTGCCAGGCGAACCGGAGACGCTGGGGCTGCTCGCGCTGATGCTGCTGACCGACGCGCGCCGCGCCGCTCGCGTGGATGCGCAGGGCGACCTCATCACGCTGGAAGCGCAGGATCGCGGCTTGTGGGATCGCGCTGAGATTGCCGAGGGGCTGGCGCTGCTCGACCAGGCGCTGGCCGCCCGACGCCACGGCCCGTATCAGATTCAAGCGGCAATCAGTGCGCTGCACGCCCAGGCGCGGACGGCAGCCGAGACGGACTGGCATGAGATCGCGCTGCTCTACGAGCGGCTGGCTGAGCTGACGCCATCTCCCGTCGTCGAGCTGAACCGCACGATAGCCGTGGCGATGGCTGAGGGTCCAGTGGCTGGCCTTGCCCTGCTCGACGACGGGCGACTGAGCGCGCGTCTCGCTGACTATCACCTGTACCATGCCGCCCGCGCCGATCTGTTGCGCCGCGCCGGAGATGCGCTGAACGCGGCGGCCAGCTACCGGCGCGCGCTCTCCCTCTGCCAGAATCAGGCGGAGCGCCGCTACCTGTTGCGCCGACTGCATGAGACGGGCGAGACGGGCGAGTGATCTGACGCGCAGCATAATCGCATCTCCAAGCCCTCTTCATCTCCTTCAACCAGTCCTTCAACCAGCCAGTTCATCCAGATGAACACGGCGCGTGTAGACATAGACGAGTCTGCTGAATGACATGTGGCCACATTCACACATCAGACCTTTCAACGGCATAGCTGCGCAGACGCGCCAACTCGATGAGTGAGTCGCGGCGCCATAGGACGTAGCTCAACAGCACTTCGCCAGAGCGATTCTCGCTCGGCGCGTGTTGGACAGAAAGGTTTCGTTCCTCCATGAACAATCTGGCTAAACTCTACGCGACCGTGCTGGGCGCGGTATTGACAGTCGTCGGCGTCCTTGGCTTCGTTCCGGCGCTGGCGCCCGGCGGGAACTTGCTCGGCATCTTCGCGATCGATCCACTGCACAACATCATTCACATCCTGTCAGGTGTCGTCGGGCTGGCGGTCGCATTCTCGGCGCGTGGCGCGTATGCGCGCTACTACGCGCTCATCTTCGGCGCGGTCTATGGGCTAGTGACGATCATCGGCTTCATCCAGGGGACGACCGTGTTGGGGCTGATCAACGTCAACCTGGCCGACAACATCTTGCACCTGCTGATCGCGGCGGCGTCGCTGGCCGTCTTTGCCATGACAGCGCGCTCGACGACGGCTACCGCGAGCGTCGCGTAGTCCGGTCATGATATTCGCTCAGAGCGAGGCCGCCCGCATCGCTCTGAGCATTTGGGAGAGATTCGCCATGAGCGCACCCACACCCGCGGCGCCCGACCTCATGCAGCCAGCGGTGGCGCGCCAGCGGCAAGATCGCCTCGCGCACAGCCTGATTCTCGGCGCTGGGGCGCTCTGCTTCCTGCTGCTCGCCTGGGGGCATCTCGGCCTGGGAGCGTTGCTCTTTCCGCCCGCGCCAACCGTCGCGCGGCAGGTGGCGAGCGTCGGCGCCCTCAAGGTGACGCTCGGTCTGAGCTCCGGTCAGCTCACAGCGGCTGGCCCGAACACGGTCAGCTTTACGATCACCGACGCTAGCGGGCGCCCGATCAACGATGCGGTGGTAACGACGCGTCCTGAGATGCGGACGATGACGATGGATGCGCCCGCTGTGGTCGCGGTCCGCAGCGGCGCGCCGGGAAGCTACATGGCGCGCCCGCGCTTCGCGATGGCGGGCGATTGGCGGCTGGTCGTGACGATCACGATCCCAGGACAGGCTACGAGGACCGCTACCTTCAACGTCACGGTGCGATGGTAGCGGGTCGCGGCGCTCACTCGCTGGCGGCGACGGCTTCCCAAGCGGGAGGATAGTGTGTAGCGAGTCCATTCGCATTGACAGTGATATTGGCGACGAATGCGCCGCCTGCCGACTCATAGCGATAGACATTCTCACTGAGCCGATGATAGACCTGTTCGAGCGGTTCGAGGGTGAAGCTGGGGAAGCGTAACCAGGCCGCCCGCACAGGCGCCTCTTGCCCGACGGCTAATCGCAATCGGCGAATGGGAATGACGTTGGTGACGGGACTGAAGTTGAGGTCGATGTCTGTGCAGCCCGCCACCTGTGGGCAGTCCTTGCCGTCGAGGAGCCAGTGACCTGTCGCGTCACGCTCGATGCTGGTCGCTATGCCAGTCTCACCGACCCAGCCCTCCACGCGCCCGGACTGCGTATGCCACGCCTCGTCGCAGGTGATCGCATACTTCAGCAGGCACGGGCGCCCCTCATGGGCAAGGATGGCGGCGCCCGTGATATGCCAGGTTGCGCCCTGGAGGGACAGCCGCGCGGTATCATGCCCTGGCCGGTCGAGCCATTTCCAGAGGATGAGGCTATCCGTCATGCTGTCCCTCCAGGGAAGCTAGTTCTTCGCGCTCGTCGCGCCAGCCGCCGTGCGCAGAGCGTCGACCTTGTCGAGGCGCTCCCACGGCAGATCGATGTCGGTGCGGCCGAAGTGGCCGAACGCCGCTGTCGGCTGGTAGATCGGGCGGCGCAGGTCCAGCGCCTGAATAATGCCCGCTGGGCGCAGATCGAAGTGTTCGCGGATCAGCGCGATGATCTCCTCATCCGCAATCTTGCCCGTGCCGAAGGTCTCGACGAAGAGCGAGAGCGGATGCGCCACGCCAATCGCGTAGGCGATCTGCACCTCGAAGCGGTCGGCGAGGCCCGCCGCGACGATGTTCTTCGCCACGTAGCGCGCCGCATAGGCCGCCGAGCGGTCCACCTTGGTCGGGTCTTTGCCGCTGAAGGCGCCGCCACCGTGCCGCGCCATACCGCCATAGGTGTCCACGATGATCTTGCGGCCTGTCAGGCCGGCGTCACCCATCGGGCCACCGATGACGAAGCGTCCGGTCGGGTTGACGAAGACCTTCGTGCTGGCGTCGAGCAACTCCGCTGGAATCACCGGCTTGATGATCTGCTCCAGCACATCAGCGGCGATCTGCTCGTGGCTGACCTCCTCGGCGTGCTGAGTCGAGATGACGACAGTGTCCACGCGCACCGGCTTGCCATGCTCGTACTGAATCGTCACCTGGCTCTTGCCATCGGGGCGCAGGTAATCCATCGTGCCATTGCCAGCCCACGCGGCCCTGCGCGTCTCAGAGAGGCGGCGGGTCAGCTTGTGAGCATAGCTGATCGTGGCGGGCATCAGCTCTGGCGTCTCGTTGCAGGCGAAACCGATCATCATGCCCTGGTCGCCCGCGCCGATGGCGTCGAGCTCGGCGTCAGAGAGGGAGCCAGTGGCGGCGCGCTCGCGGTACTCCACTGAGGAGCTGACACCCATGTCAATGTCGGGGCTTTGCTTGCCAATCGAGGTGGTAACGCCGCAGGTGCGGTAGTCAAAGCCGTAGCGGGCGTCGATGTAGCCCACCTGCTCGATGGTCGAGCGCACGATCGCGGGGATGTCGGCCCAGGCAGTCGTCGTAATCTCGCCCGCCACGAGCACCAGTCCGGTCGTCGTCGCCGTCTCGCAGGCTACGCGCGCCAACGGATCATCTGTCAGCAATGCGTCGAGCACGCCATCGCTGATCTGATCGCACAGCTTGTCGGGATGCCCCTCGGTCACGCTCTCGCTCGTGAAGAACGTGCGGGGCGAACTCATGAAACTGCTTGTGTCCGCCATGCTTACCCTTGTCTTGCCTCTCTCCGCTAGCCTCACCCGAAGTCAGTCTAGCGCTACTCAGAACCCACCACACGCCGCCCAATAGCGCGCGTCGTCATTCAATCTGCCCTCACCCCCGGCCCCTCTCCCTCTGGGAGAGGGGAGGAGGCGGTAGTGTTGACTCAGACACCCAGGCGTCTAGGTTCCGGACTCCCAGGCGGCCAGGTAGGCTTCCTGTGCGGGCGTCAGCGTGTCGATCTTGACGCCCATCGCGCTCAGCTTCAGCGCCGCGATCTCACGGTCGATGTCCGCCGGGATGGTGTAGACCTCCGGCTTGAGCTCCGCCGCGTGCGCGAGCATGTACTCCGCGCCCAGCGCCTGGTTGGCGAAGCTCATGTCCATCACGCTCGCCGGGTGGCCCTCCGCGACGGAGAGGTTGACCAGGCGGCCCTCAGCCAGCAGATAGACCTTGCGGCCATCGGCGTAGGTGTACTCCTCGACGAAGTCCTTCACCGGACGGTGGCCGCCCGTCGCAAGCTCCTCCAGCGCGGGGATGTTGATCTCGTCGTTGAAGTGGCCCGAGTTGGCGAAGACGCAGCCGTCTTTGAGCGCCGCCAGATGCTCACGGTCGAGCACGTTGATGTCGCCCGTCACGGTGATGATCATGTCGGCGATCGCCGCCGCCTCGACCATCGGCAGCACACGGAAGCCGTCCATCAGCGCCTCGATCGCCTTGACCGGGTCGACCTCGGTCACGACGACGTTAGCGCCGTGGCCCTTCGCGCGTGAGGCGACCCCCTTGCCGCACCAGCCGTAGCCCGCCACCACCACCGTGCGCCCGGCGATCAGCCGGTTGGTCGCGCGGATGACCGCGTCGAGCGTGCTCTGGCCGGTGCCATAGCGGTTGTCGAAGAGATGCTTCGTGTCGGAGTCGTTGACGGCCAGCACCGGGAAGCGCAGCACGCCGTTCTGCTGCATGCTGCGCAGGCGAATCACGCCCGTCGTCGTCTCCTCCGTGCCCGCGATGACGTTAGGCAGCAGGTCGGCGCGCTCTTTGTGCAACACAGTGACCAGGTCGCAGCCGTCGTCCATCGTCATCTGCGGCTTGTGATCGAGGGCCGCGCGGATGTGCTTGAAGTAGGTTGCTTCGTCCTCACCCTTGATGGCGTAGACGGAGATGCCGTAGTCGGCCATCAGCGACGCGGCCACGTCGTCCTGCGTCGAGAGCGGATTGCTGGCGCACAGCACCAGGTCAGCGCCCGCCGCCTTGAGGGTGATCGCCAGGTTGGCGGTCTCGGTGGTCACATGCAGGCAGGCCGAAATGCGCAGGCCCTTGAGCGGCTGTTCGCGCGCGAAGCGTTCGCGAATCAGCTCCAGCACGGGCATGTCTTTGGCCGCCCAGGTGATGCGCGCCTTGCCATGCGAGGCCAGCGCGAGGTCTTTGACATCCCCCGCGATCCCCGCCGAAGTGGTAGTCATAACTCTATCTTTCTCCTCCCGGTCAACCGCCGGGGAAGTCTGGGGCGTGTGGCGCAGGTCGCGCCGCGCTCCCGTGGTCGTTGTATTCGGTGTACATCTATCGCTCAGCGCGAGCCGCCGGTAGGCAGGTCGCCGAGCAGGTATGGTCTATCGTCATAGGGTCGCGCGTGGCTGTGGGGTCGCCCCAGATCGCACATGTGCTCAATATGGGTCGCCGGGTGCCTCGCTCTGCGCTCCTCCAGGCGCGTGCAAAAGCGAGAGTCACGGCGTCGGCCTCCACTGCGTCTCCGCGCGTCCGGCCAGAGAATCCACTCGTCGCTGGCGGGTGATATCGTCAACCAGCGCCAGCCGGTAAGTCGTCAATCAGTCAGTTACGCGTCAGTCACTCACGCTCCATTGGAGCGTCCAGGCGGTCGCAAGGTTTCAGCGCCCGCCGCTCGCGCCATTCCCGCCATTCCCGCCATTTTCGCCATTGCGCCAGCTTCCCTCGAAATGGGTGAAGCGCACAAACTCATCGTAGCGGGCCGCGATCTCTTCGGGTGTCAGGGCGAGCAGGCGTCGCACGCTGAAATCTTCGCAGGCGAACGACCCCATGATGTTGCCATGCACCAGAGCGCGCTGGTAGTGGTTCGCGGTCAGCGTGTCGCCC
>DASQSS010000227.1:0-2011 GCA_035642255.1 Ktedonobacterales bacterium
GTCCAGCTTGCCCATGACCTCGCCGCCGCTGGCTTCATCACGCTGCGCTTCAATTTTCGTGGGGTCGGGGCAAGCGAAGGCCAGCAAACCGATGGGCGCCTGGAGCCGCTCGATCTCGCTGGCGCTGTGGAATTCGCGCTCCTCGAGCCAGACGCCAACCGCGATAAGCTCTGCCTGATCGGCCATGTGTTCGGCGCGTATGTCGCGCTGGTGTATGCCATGCATGATCCGCGGGTCAAGACCGTTGTCGCTATCAGCCTGCCTATATTCCGTCTGTCGCCTGAGCTTGGGAACTTCGACCGGCCCAAGCTCTTTATCACCGGCGAACACGATGAAGTGTCGCCCCGCCACAAACTGGAGCCGTGGATCGAACGCCTGCCTGCGCGCGGGTTCAAGATCATCTCAGGCGCGCGTCATCTCATGCGTGGCTTTGAGACAACGGCGGCTCAAGCTGTTGTACACTATTTGGTACGCTGGGCCGCAACTCCCGGCGTGTAATCGCGGACGTCACTGCGCGCCATCCGGAAGCGCTGGGACGTCCGCGCCAGCCAATAGCAGGTGAGAGTGCGCCGTGCCAAATGCAGCAAACCCAATTGTCGTTCAAAGCGATCGAACGATTCTGCTCGAAGTTGATCATCCACTCTATGCTGAAGCCCGCGATGCCCTCGCTCAATTCGCGGAGCTGGAGAAGTCACCTGAGCATATCCATACCTACCGACTGACACCACTCTCCCTGTGGAACGCGGCCGCCGCTGGGCTGGCCGCGCCCGCGGTCATCGCGTCGCTGGATGAGCTAAGCCGGTATGATCTGCCACCCAACGTCGTCGCCGATATCCGCGACTACATCGGGCGCTACGGGCGGCTGAAGCTTTACCGCGACGGACCCGATCTCGTCCTGCGCTCCGATGACATCGCGCTGATCGTGGAGGTGTCGCGCCACAAGCGCACTCAGCAATACGTGCTTGAGCAGCGCGATCCGCACACGCTTGTGCTCGATGCGGCGCGGCGCGGGCATGTCAAACAGGCGCTGGTGGCGATTGGCTATCCCGCCGAAGACCTCGCTGGCTACACCGATGGCGAGGCGATGCCGCTCGATGTGCGCGAGCAGACCGCGCAGGGCGAGGCGTTCGACCTGCGCCAGTATCAGCGTGACGCTGTGCACGCGTTCTATGCCAACGGCTCGACGAGCGGTGGCAGTGGCGTGGTCGTGCTGCCGTGTGGCGCGGGCAAGACGGTCGTGGGGATCGGCGCGATGGCGGCGATAGGCCGCGCCACGCTGATCCTGACGCCCAATACCATCGCTGTGCGCCAGTGGATGAGCGAGATTCTCGACAAAACGACCCTGACGGCTGACCAGATCGGCGAGTATACCGGCGAGCGCAAAGACATTCGCCCTGTTACCGTCACGACCTATCAGATGCTGACCTATCGGGCCAGCGAGGATGGGACCTTCCCACATTTTGGACTGATGACGGGGCACGATTGGGGCCTCATCATCTACGATGAGGTGCATCTGCTCCCCGCGCCAATCTTCCGCATCACAGCCGAGATCCAGGCCCGGCGACGGCTGGGGCTGACGGCGACGCTGGTGCGCGAGGATGGGCGCGAAGCCGATGTCTTTGGTCTGATCGGGCCTAAGCGCTTCGATGTGCCGTGGCGAGAGCTAGAGCGTCAGGGATGGATCGCGACGGCGGAGTGCCATGAGATTCGTGTAGCGCTGCCCGACGAGGAGCGCCTGACCTATGCCGTCTCGGAGGAGCGCGAGAAATATCGGATGGCCGCCGAGAATCCCACCAAGGTCGCCGTCACGCGCGAGCTGCTCCAGCGCCACAGCGACGACCAGATTCTGATCATCGGTCAATATCTCGATCAGCTCAAAGAGCTGGCGCAGCTGCTCGATGCGCCGCTGCTGACCGGGCGCACGAACAATAGCCAGCGCGAGAAGCTCTACGACCAGTTCCGTCAGGGCAAGATCAAGCGGCTGGTCGTGAGTAAGGTCGCCAACTTCGCG
>DASQSS010000228.1:0-2224 GCA_035642255.1 Ktedonobacterales bacterium
GGCCAATTTGCGTGGCTGGCGCGCGGCAGATCGAACTTTACTGAGACTGTATGCCGGAGCCGCATCGCTGTCAAGGCGCGCCGACGCTCAAGCCGCTTGGCTGCGGCGTCAATCGGTATGGCGGCAGCGCCATCGTGCAGATTGTCCATATGAGAACAGGGCCGGGTAGAGTACCCAGCCCTGCCAACAAGACGCTTGAGTGAGCGACAGGCTAGCTTGCGGCCACCAGATCAGGCAGCAGGTGGGCGGCATCAGGCGAGCCAAGGCCTGTCACCGCATCCCAGCCCGTGGAGGCCGAGTAGCCTGGAATCAAGGGATTGAGTTGATTGTTTCCGGTCGTGACATCGTGGAAGTCCGCGGCGTACTTCGCGGGATTGTTGGCGATGCTGTAGAGCGCGGGGTTGATGAACCCGACATCGCTGCCCTTCAACTGGTCAGCCATCGCAACCAATCCAGCCCATTGCGGGGAACCACAGCTTGTGCCACCCACGACGAACCAGCCACCCTCACCAGCGTCATACACCAACACGCCGGTGATCGCGCTCGCCTGGTAGGCGACGTCAGGAACGCCGCGCATGTTGCTGTTGGGACCTGGCGCTCCAACAGAACTCCCGACAAATGTGCTGCCCGGCGGAAGTGTATTCTGGTACGCAGGGCGTGGGAAGAGGATGCTGTAGCCACCACCACTAGCGATCCAGCCGACCTCGCGATTCCCCGCCGCGCATCGGCTGGTTGGTGGCAAGCTGGTATCCACCGTCGTCCCCGTCGTGGTATCGGTGCAGAGGTATGTCCCGCCCACAGCGGTCACCAGGGGATCAGAGGCCGGCCAACCGACGCTGGGGTAGGGGATCAAAGCAGGATTCTTCACCGGTTCCTTGAAGATATTGGCTGTGCCGCTGTCTCCCGATGAGGCAAGGACCGTGACGTGATTGGCCTGCGCCGAGATGAACGGCTGGCGCAAGTTCTGTAGCGCCGCGAGTCCGTTGTGGAACGACCCTTCACCCGCGCCGAAGCTCTGGGAGATCACGTCCGCCATGTGGTGGTCAATCACATACTGCTCCGCGTTCATAAACTGCGCGAAGCCCTGCACGCCAAGCGTTTCGGCGGTGGGCGTCGTCACGAGCAGGATGTTTGCCATCGGGGCGGTCGCGTGGGCCCATTCGACATCGAGAGAGACTTCAATCGCCCAGAGGTTGTGCGCCTCCTGGCCAGTCCCGTTGTTCGGCGGGGGCGGAGTTGTCGGCGGAGTCCCCTGCACATTGAGAATCTTGAACGTTGGGTCACCCGGCTGGCAGGTGTAGTTGGCCTCGCCGCATAGGTGCTGCAGATTGAAGGCGGAGTCAAAGTTGTTGAGATCGCTGGCGACCGTCGCGCTGCCAAACGAGTCAACCAGAGCGATGGTTGTGCCGCGACCGTCGATGCCACTAGCATGCAGCCCCGCATAATCATAGGAGCCAGCCATCGCCGCGGGATTAAAGCAGCGCCGACCTATCGCGTTGCACTGCGCCTCGGTTGGAGGCGCCACCGTGGAGGTGACGAGCGCGACTGACGGATCTTGCGGGTCACTCGACCCATTCGAAGCAGCGCCGACTTTGGGCGCGACGCCCACCAGCCACGCCAGCAAGAGTGCGCTGCCGGCAAGAGCGTAGACGCAATGCCTACATGTCCGACTGAGCATCCGACGCAAAGAGATGGACTTCATCGTGCCAGTCTCCTTCTGTGACCGCGCTGGCGCCTGACTGCCAGGCGTGCCAAGCGCGTGCAGATTCGAGCGCCATGACTACAGTGATTGAGCTGTCCGTCTGGATGTGCGCCTCTGAGGTGGAACTCTCACCATCCTTCCGCTGCGTTTCTTCGATTACGTCCTCTACGGCTGACTCGCCATCATCCATCGTACGTTCGCGCTCGCGCGACGACGCGCGAAGAAATCTGTAGTCAAAACGGGCCAGTGAACCAATAAGTCACCTACACAAGCGACCAAGTGGCGGCGCTTGTTGTTGCGGCGTACTGTAGTCACACGCCACGCGCAATGACAAGCGGGCAGAAGCGCCGCCGCGCGGGACGTGTGTTTCAGACAAGCTCTACATGAGTCATCCCGAATTTTGAGGGAGTGACCCAAGCAAAACCTCCTGAGCTACTATCGAGTTGAACGAACCGATAGAGCCAGGAGGTTTCTGTTATGGATGATGCGGTATACGCCAGAGGACTGCAAGCCTCGCCGGTG
>DASQSS010000229.1:0-51589 GCA_035642255.1 Ktedonobacterales bacterium
GCGACGACCTTTACGTCCGCCCCAAGCTTTTCGCAGATCGCGGCCATCTCGTTGATGAAGGAGATCTTCGTCGCCAGAAAGGCGTTCGAGGCGTACTTGATCATCTCGGCGGTGTAGAGATCGGTGATGACGATCGGCGCGCGCAGCGGCACATAAAGCTCGCCAACGCGCCGCGCCGCCGCCTGATCATAGGAGCCAAGCACGACGCGATCTGGCTGCAGGAAGTCGCGCACGGCGGAGCCTTCGCGCAGGAACTCCGGATTGGAGACGACCGAGATGGTCAGGTCCGGATTGCGCAGGTTCTTGCGGGCGATAGCCGAGACCAGATCACCGCTGCCAACGGGCATCGTGCTCTTGTTGATGATGATCAGGTCGCCCGTCGCATGCTCGGCGATGGATCCCGCGGCGTTCTCCACATAGGTCATGTCGGCGGCGGCGCCATTCGCGATGGAGGGCGTGTTCACCGCGATGAAGCAATAGTCTGCGTCGCCGACTGCCTCAGCATAGTTGGTGGTGAAGCGCAAACGGCCCTTGGCGACGTTGCGGCGCACCAGCGGCTCCAGCCCTGGCTCATAGATGGGCATCTCACCAGCGCGCAACCGGGCGATCTTCGCCTCAACGATGTCAAGGCAGACGACTTCATTCCCCAGATCGGCCAGACAGGCGCCTGTTACGAGCCCAACATAACCCGTGCCGACAACACAGACTTTCTTCATGCTACTCCCCTGGACACCTATCTCCTACACGTGTCCGCATGCCTGGGCTCGATGTGCGCCCAGGCGTCACGCTGGATGAAACTGTATGCCATTGTACTCGATTCGGTCAAAGCCGTCGCCTCCCATAGTACACCCGAAGTGTATGGCCAAACCATAGGTGACATCCACATCATCATGCGGCTCACGCCAAGCGCGACCGTGCTGGGATGGAGGCGCGCCGCGCTGTGGTCGGGTAGTCTGACTCCAATGACGACGTCATAGTTGCGCGTATTCCAACTCAAGACGATAATAGGCTGTGGGCGCCATCGGTAGGCGCCGTTGCCGGGCTGCCGTGGACTGGTGTGCATAACGCTGTCCCCAGACTGGGAGGACGTCGAACGTATGCTAAGCGCCCTTGCGCAGGGGATAGCGTCACATCCTCTGGGATATATCATTCTCAACATTGACCCAATCCTGTTCAGGCTCGGCCCGCTTGCCGTCCACTGGTATGGGCTGGCTTACGTGCTGGCCATCGCGATCGGGCTTGCCGTCATCCTGCGCTGGGCGCGCAAGATGGGGCTGCACGAGGATCAGATCTGGGGACTGTTCATCTGGGCCGCCATCGCTGGACTCGTCGGCGGTAGGCTCTACTTTGTCATCCAGCAGCCCGATCTGGTGCAGAACTATCTGCTCAATCCGATCAACATCATCGCCGTGTGGAACGGTGGCATGGCTTTCTTTGGCGCCATCTTCCTCGCCTCGCTGACCCTCTTCATCATCGGCCCGCGCTATGGCATTGATCGCTGGCTGGTCATCGACGGCGGCGCGCTCTTCGGCGCCGTCGGCCAGATCTTCGGACGCTTCGGCAACATCGTCAACGGCGACATACTTGGCTATCAGGCGGGGCAGCTCGTCACCCCGCCGCACGGCTTGTGCCTGAACTCCCCGTGCGTGGCCTACGTCTCTGACCCACATGTGCTGTCCTGGGCGCTGGTCTATCTCAACCCCAACAGCTTTGCTCCGCAGGGCATCCCGTTCCAGCCCGCGCAGATCTATGAGATTCTGCTGAATCTCGTTGCGCTGGCGCTCCTGTGGCCGCTGCGCCTGATGCTGCCCCATATCAAAACGGGCGTCTTCTTCGCCTTCTACGTCATGCTCTATGCGATCAGCCAGTTCGTCGTGTTCTTCTTCCGTGGAACGGAGCCGATCACGCCATTCCTCGGTGTCGACAGCCTCAAGCAGGCGCAGTGGACGGCAATCTTCTTCTTCATCGGCGCAGTCGCGCTGCTGGCGCTGGCGCGGCGATTTGGCATCGCATGGCCGTTTAGCGAAGAGAAGCCCTTGCCGCTGCCGCTGCCCGCTGGCGGCTTGAACGAGGCGCTGAATAGCGCATGGAAGGCGCAAGCGCTGGCATTGCAGGAGCACCCACCCGCGCCGCCTTTCGTCCGGCGGCAGATCCGCCCCGCGCCTGTGGCGACGCCGAATGACCTGGCCGACTGGCGCCAGGGTGACTCTCGCTACGGCGCGCTCCGCAATGACTTCAGCGCGCGGGAATCATCCGTGAGCGCCAGAGACGAAGCATAGCCTATCGAGGACGCGCTATGAAGCTGAACATAACCGCGCCGCGCGCAGGGAAAGCAGAGAGATGATGGATGACCTGACCACGCCCGCGCCTCAGCCAGACTGCCCCTTCTGCCGGAGGAGCAATCTGGAGGTGACGCTGACGGAGACGCCATCCTTCTACCTGCTCGCCGACCATGCGCCGCTGGTCGCGGGCCATCTGCTGATCGTCCCGCGCTCCCACTATGCCTGCTACGGCGCCGTGCCTGCCCGCCTGGACGCCGAGCTGCTGGAACTGAAGGAGACCACGCGGCGCTTCCTCAGCGAGGTCTACCACGTTCCCACGTTCTTCGAGCATGGCATATTTCGCCAGACGGTCTTTCACGCGCACTTGCATGCCATGCCGTTTGGGCCGGTCGCATGGGATCTGCTGGGCATGGCCGAAAGCACCGGCGGTGTCGCCTGCCACAGTCAGGACGACCTACGCGCGTGGTATGCCGAGCGCGGCCAATACTTCTATCTGGAGACCCCTGGCGACGTCGAGCGCGACTCACCGCCACAGGCGGCCATTCTGCCCCCAGAGATGGGCGTCTATGGGCGGGCGCTCTCGACTCTGCATCAGCTCACCAATGCGCGTGAGGGCTGGTCGCCTCCCCAGCTGCGCTATGCGACACGCGGCCCCAAGCTTCGAGCGCTCGCAGCCGCCTGGAACGCCTGGCGCGCTCAGGCGGAGTAGTGTCCGCTCGTAGGTGGCTGGTCAGCCAGCAGCCGCTGCGCCAGTCGGTTCGCTAGCCGGATGCTGTAGTTCTGGCCGCGATCCTGTGGGTACACCTGAAACATGTTGGCGACGTAGAGGTTGGGGATTGGTGTCTCGTGTGGCGGGATGTGGCCGGCGTATTCGCGGGTGACGATGGGCTGCGCCCATGGCGCCGCGAAGCCCCACATCGCTGTGATCCACTCCCGCTGAAAGTCAGGATTGAGCCGCAGGATGCCGGGTAGATAGCGATCGAGCGCCTGCTCAGGTGTCTCGCGCAGCACGGGATGGCTCATTGGCACATAATTGCCAAAGTAGACGAGCCTTCGTCCGCCGTAGTCCTCCGGGCCGATGAAATTTGTATGCTCGATGGCGTTGAGGAACGGATAGCCCTCGTCGCCGATAGCCAGCCAGTAGATCTGTTTGGGCAGCAAGGGTCGGTTGAGCGCCAGAATCAGGCAGTGCGCGCCGTACGCTTCGCCCCACTCGTAGCGCGCCCGGTAGTCCGCTGGCAGGTCGGGCGCCAGGCGGCAGGTGATGCGCGTGGGTAGCGTGGAGATGACGCGAGTGAAGGTTTCGTCGCCCTGTGTGGACGTGACGCGCAGCCCGCGCCCCTCCGGACGAATCGCCTGAACCTCGACGCCGAGACGCATCTCGCCGCCGCGTGACTCGATCCCGGCGACCAGCCCATCGTATATCTGCTGGAAGCCACCGAGGAGATAGCCCAGCCGCAAGGTGCGATAGTGCGCGCGCGCCCACATCCACGGCATGGCGATGTCATCCGCGCGCTCGCCAAACTTGCCGACGAGCATCGGCTTCCAGATCGTCTCGTAGGCGCGCGACCCCATCCAGCGCGAGAGCCAGCGCGCCGCTGTGCTCCCCGCTAGAGGCTCGGGCGAGGGCAGAAATTTGAGGACAGCGCCGCCCGCGCCGAGGCGCAGACGATCGAGCAGGGGCAGCGGCGCCAGCGAGAGTATGGAGCGAGGATCGCTGTCGAGCCGGTAGGGCTTGCCGTCGATCAGCATGCTGCTGTTGGGGGTGCGCCAGGTGAGCTTTGCGCCCAGTCCTAGCTCCTCAATGAGCGCGATGGCGTCGCGATCTGTCGCGAAGAGGTGATGATAGAATTTCTCAAGCCAGGGGCCTTGCTCGCCGACACGAAAGCCTGCCGCCAATCCCCCTGCCTCGGCCTCGCGCTCGAAAACGACCACCCGTTCGCCCGCCTGCGTCAATCGCCATGCCAGGGTCAATCCGAGCGCCCCGCCACCCAAAATCGCCGTACTCTGCGCAGTCATTCCGCCATCCTGTAGCTCATCGCCAACGCCGCTCAGAACGCAGTATAGCGCGTTCGCGTCCTTGCGAACACCTCTTCATGGCGTCTCAGGGGTAGCTCAGGCGGCGGCGGAGGCGGCGGGCGTCGCCAGCGCCACCGGCGGGATGCGTCGCAGCAGCAGCGCCACACCGAGCGCCAAAACCACTAGCGCGCTCAACATCGCGACCACGCCTGGCCAGTGGTACGACGACCATGCGAAGCCGCCTGTCGCGCCGACCACGCTGGAGCCTGTGTAGTAGAAGAAGAAGTAGAGCGCCGAGGCCTGCGCCTTGCCGGTCAGCGCGCGCTTGCCCACCCAGCTCGTCGCGATTGAGTGGGTCGCGAAGAAGCCAAAGGTGAAGATGGCGACGCCGAGCAGCACGAGCGCTAACGGGAGGAACAGAGTCACCGCCAGCCCCGCGAGCATCAGCGCTGGACCCATCCAGAGCGTCTGGCGGCGGCCGATGCGATCGGCGAGGCGACCCATCCAGGTGGAGCTGAATGTGCCGACGAGGTAGATCACGAAGATGCCGCCCACCAGCGTCTGGCTGAGGTGGTAGGGCGCGGCGACCAGGCGGAAGCTGATGTAGTTGTAGACGGTGATGAAGCTGCCCATCGCCAGGAATCCAGCCGCGTAGAGCAGCAGCAGTCCCGGATCACGTAGCCGCGCCACGAGCGAGAGCGCCAGCGCGCGTGGCTCGAACGCGCGCGGCTGAAAGTGACGCGAGGGCGGCAGCAGCCACATGAATGCGACGCCCAGCAGCGCCGCGAGGACACCAACGACCAGCAGCGCCGCCCGCCAGGAGAAGGCGTCAGTCAGCGCGCCGACGAGGAATCGTCCACTCATCCCGCCGATCGTCGTGCCGCTAATGTACAGTCCGACAGCCAGGCCATACGACTCCCTGTCCGTCTCCTCCGCCAGATACGCGAGGATCGTCGAGGGCACGCCGGAGAGCGCAATACCTTCCAACGTTCGCAGGATGAGGAGCGCCGTGTAGTTTGGGCTGGCGGGGAGCAACAACTGGAAAAGCGCGGCGGCGAAGAGCGAGACGATCATCAGGCGCGTGCGACCCCAGACCTCTGAAAGGCTGCTCATTACCAACATCGCGATGGCCATCCCAGCGGTGGGCAGCGAGACACTCAGGCTCGCCATGACCGGCGAAAGCGCGAACTGGTGTGAGAGGTCGGGCAGTACGGGCTGCGTGCAGTAGAGGATCGAGAAGATGCCGCATCCCGCCAGGAACATCGCCAGATTGGCGCGGCGAAATGCGACGGAGCCGCGCCGCAGGTACGACACGTCCACTCCTAGTGATGGCATACTCCCTGTCCGTCGCCGCTTCGCGCTCTCAGAAGCCTCAACAGTCGCCATGCCATCCTCTCGATCAGGCTTATCGCTAGCATCCGGGCGGCGTCGTGGTCACAACGCCTTTCCTCTCAGCATAGTCGCTAGAACCTATGCAGTCCAATTGACATTTGTTACTATACTGATGCGCGAGGCGCATGAATAACTCTGGCGCGGCAGCGGGTTTGTGGCCATTGGAGGCGCATGGTGGAGTGGCAGCAGCTAGAATATTTTCAGGTTGTCGCGCAGACCGAGCACTTCACGCGCGCCGCTGAGCGACTCTCGCTCTCACAGCCCGCGCTCAGCCGGGCGATGGCGCGGCTGGAGGCGGAGCTGGGCGCGCCGCTCTTCGAGCGACAGGGGCGGCGTGTGCGCCTCACGCGCTACGGGCGCGCCTTCCTGGTCCATGTGGAGCGTGCGCTCCAGGCGGTGGAGGCGGGCAAGCGCGAGATCGCGGATATGGCTGGCCCGGAGCGCGGCGTGGTGGCGCTGGCGTTCCTCAAGACGCTGGGAAATCGGATGTTGCCCGACGCGCTGCGCGCTTTCCGTGATGAACACCCTCAGGTGCGGTTTCAGTTGACGCAAAGCCACGCTTCAGCGCTACTCGATCTGCTCACGAGCGGCGAGGTGGACCTCTGCCTCTTTTCGCCGCCGGAGGACCGTCCGGGCATGCGTTGGGCGCCGCTGCTGACCGAGGATCTATATGTCGTCGCAGCCGCCAATCATCCGCTCGCCAGCCGTGAGTCTGTCGCGCTGGCGGAACTGGCGGATGAGCCGCTGATCCTGCTGAAGCCGGGCTATGGCATGCGCCGCATCACCGATGCGCTCTGCCGCGAAGCTGGCTTCACGCCGCGCATCGCGTTTGAAGGTGAGGATGCCGCGACGGTGACAGGTCTGGCCAGCGCGGGCCTTGGAGTTGGCTTTATTCCCGCGCTGGCCGCGAGCGAACGATCCGATGTGCGCTACTTGCGCGTCAGCGCGCCGCGCGCCGAGCGCATCATCGCGCTCGCCTGGATGGAGGCGCGCTATCTCTCAGCGGCGGCGACCCTCTTCCGCGACTTCACGCTGGCCTACTTCACGCGGTTGAGCCAGCAAGCGGAACGCTAGCTCCGCCGCTCATACGTCGCCGCTGTTGGTCACCGCCGAACAGACGAGGTCGGACATGATCGGATGGGAGCGGCTAGTTCACTTCATCCGGCCCCCGATTCCGGTTGGAGTCGCGGGCTGCGCCGACTGCTCTGAGGCGCGCCGTGGTATCATACCTGCCAGTATCGTTCATGCTAGACGGCTTGCTCCAGATCGAGGAGATGCGCGCACGGGAGTCGATTCGCTGTGGCGCGCCAGACAGGAGGCCGTTATGGGTCCGAACCTGGAAGACGTCGAGATCGGGCCAGCAACAACGTCAGCCGCAGGATTCCACTGGGAGCCGAGCCCCAGGCATGTGCGCGCCCTCTTCAACGGCGAAACGGTCGCCGATAGTCGACGAGTGATGCTGCTGATTGAGCCGCGGCGCCTGCCAGTCTTCTATTTCCCCTTCGAGGACGTGCGCCGTGACTGGATGGAGCCGACCGACTATCATACGTTCTCGCCGCTCAAAGGTGAGGCCTCGTACTGGTCGCTCCGCGTCGGCGACCGTGCCGCAGAAAACGCGGCGTGGAGCTATCCCAACCCACCCGCAGATGGCCCTGCGGTCGCCGGGTACATCGCCTTCTACTGGAACAAGCTTGATTCGTGGTACGAGGAGGATGAGCGAGCCTACGCGCACGCCCGCGACCCTTATAAGCTGATTGATACACGCCAAAGCTCGCGGCATGTCCGCATCGTGCTCGGCGAGACGACCATAGCCGATACGCGGCGTCCTCTCCTGCTCTTCGAGACGGGCCTGCCGACGCGCTACTACATCCCGCAAGAGGATGTGCGGATGGACCTGCTGGAGTCCAGCGACCGCGTCACCGAATGCGCGTATAAAGGCCAGGCCACACATTGGCATGCGAAGATCGGCGACCAGATGTACCAGAATATCGCCTGGACCTATCGCCAGCCGACCACGCTGGCGGCGCCAATCGCTGGGATGATTTGCTTTTACAACGAGCGGCTCGATGCCCTCTATGACGATGACGTGCTGATGACCAAACCGAAGACACAGTGGTCCGAGTAGCCCGCGCAGGCAGGTTGATTCCTGCTGCGCCGCCACACTCCACACGCGGCCGATGTCGGGTGTGGAGTCGGCTCGAACATCTCTCGAACACCATGAGCGGGCGTTCAGCAATCGCCTGAACTTCAAAGGCCTGCTTGCGGATACGCCCTGGTACTCAGGCCAGCGGGGATGTGGTAGAGGCATGACGCTTGGCGCCGCAGCCGGGACCAGGTCCAGATGACTCTCTCCGGTGGCCTAAACCCAACTGGACTGAGTATTAGCTCTGCCGCTAGCTCTGCCGTTCGACGGCGACGACGTTGTTGCGCAGCGCGCCAATGGCGTCGATCGCCGTCTCCATCACATCGCCTGGCTTCAGATATTCCTGTGGAACGCGAGCGTGGCCAACTCCGGCGGGCGTGCCGGTGGCGATGATGTCGCCGGGCTCCAGCGTCATCACCTCAGAGAGCGAGGCGATGATCGTCGGCACGTCGAAGATCATATGAGCAGTCGTATCCGCCTGCTTGATGGCGCCGTTGACGGTCAGGGTCAGATGAAGTGTGGTGGGGTCTGGGATCTCGTCCGCTGTGACAATCCAAGGGCCCATTGGGCATGAGCCATCGAGGCTCTTGCCGGTGAACCACTGGAGTCCCGGCGCGTGTTGCAGGTCGCGCGCGCTCAGGTCATTGAGCACGGTATAGCCGAAGACATGGCTCAAGGCATCTTCCCGCCTGATGTGTCGCCCGGCCGAGCCGATGACGACCGCCAGCTCGACCTCCCAATCGAGCTTCTGGGTGACACTGGCATCGAGCGGGATGTCGTCGTGCGGGCCGATGACGGTCGTGACGGCTTTGGTGAAGATATTCGGCCGTTGCTGTCCGACGGGCGCCTGCTCACCAGCGGCGCGCAATGACTCCGCGGCATGTTCAGCGTAGTTGCGTCCGACACAGAGGATGTTTTTCGAGGGGCGCGGAATGGGCGCGAGCAATTGCGCGCCGCTCAGCTTGATGGCCGACTCGTCTGGCGCGCGCTGGGCGAGTTGCCGAACACGCTCCAGCGCCTGTGGACCACTGGTGATCAGCGCGAGCATGTCGCGCAGGATGTCTGGGGCCTCGCGCGCCTCAGGCGCATTGAGGGTCGCCGCCGCGTGCGCCAGGTCAACCATCTCGCCATCGCGTGCGACTCCCAGGCGAACGCCGCCTTCACTCGCGCGAAAACTCGCGATACGCATACATCTCTCCTCGTTCTCTGATCTGCGCTGATTGCGCGCTTAGATCTGGCCGTGACGCGCGCCGCCGCACAGATGCGCTGAAAACGAGCGTCTATGGCCAGTCTATCATGCGAGCGACCAGCGACGCCCAGACGCTTGCTGGCGCCGTGAATGCGTATCCTGGTCGCTGGAATGGCTGCGCATGGGCGCGCTTAGGCCTTTGACTCGCTGATGGCGCGGCATTTGTTGATCTGAGGAGCGTCGGGCGGAGACGATAGAGCGGGGAGGATCACAATGCAGCCGCGCAAGAAGCATGGTCGCACAGGCTCCCCGGCGGAGCGGGCGCCCGCCTCCTATGCTGTCGGCGAGGATGTCGCTTCACCTGCGACCCATACGACGCAGCAGACGCAGATGCAGACGCAGACGCGGACGTCTGGCGGCCCGCGCCATACGTCGAGGGCGCGTGTCACGCCGCGTCCCGCGACAGACTCCGCGACAGACCCCGTGACTGACATTGAGGCGCTGAGCGCGGGCGCTTTCACGCCTCCCAGCCAGGCGGAGCGCGAGCGCCGTTGGCGGCGGCCTATCCAACGGCGCGGCGCCAACATGACGATGACGCGATGGGCAGGCGGCGCGGCGCGTGGCGCGGGACAACGAGTGCAACGCGTCCCGCTCAGGCGCGCCTTTTCGATTCTCACGCCGCTGGTGGCGCTCATTGCCCTATTCGGATGGTTCCTGCTGGGCTCGTACTGGCAGACGCGGACGGTGCGAATCCAGGGAACGACTGATCCGGCGCTGCTCGCGCTGGTTCGCGCGCAGCGGTTGACGGGCTGCGACGCCTTCCTCTGCGACTTCCGCGCGGCGAGGCAGAGCATCGCGGTGTCACCCCGCGCGCAGCAGGTGAGCATTCAGGTCGTATTCCCCTCCACGACACTGGTGCGCATTACACCGCGCCTGACGACGGCGCTCTGGCGCATCCAGGGGCAGACCTGGGCTGTCGGCGAGGATGGCGTCGTGATCGGCGCCGCGGATCACGATCCATCGCTGGCAGCGTCAGGAGCAGCGCTCGTGGATGATCCTACCGACATCGCGTTCGCCGGGCGCGCGCCGCAGCCGGGAGCGCGGATGGATGCCGCGCTGGTCGCGATGGCAAAGCAGTTGCGTATGAGCTCGGCAGGCGCGGGACTTGACCCCACATCACTGCGTCTCACCGTGGAGGACGGGTTCACATTGCGTGCGAAGAGCTCCGGCGCGCTGGTCGTGTTCGGTGATCCCACTGACGCGGCGGCGACTCTGGCTGACGTTGACCGCGCGTCTCCCGCGCCCGAGGTGAGCCAGAGCGCGCAGGATGTTGGTGTGATACAGGCGACGCCAGCGCAGGCGGCGCAAGGAGCGCAGATTCAGGTGGAGGCAGCCGCCGCTCTGGTCGCTCGGCTCGCGCAAAGCGGCGCGAGCGCCACTCGTATTGATGTGCGCTGGGGAAGCCATCCCTATTATCGCTAGCGCGCGCTGACCCGCGATGTCATGAGACTCCGCGGAGGACCAGACGCCGCGTGTCGCATAGAACGCATTTGAGGAAGTTCACAGGTATGAAGGATCGAGAGCGTACCCGAAGTCTGGCCGAGCGCGAAGCGACGATCGTAAGTCTGGATCTTGGCTCACAGACGATCAAGGCGCTGATGGCGGTGATCGAGCAGGACGGCGGCCTCACCTTCATCGCGGGTGGCGAATTCCCCTCCGCGGGCATTCGCGAGGGGATGGTGAGCGCGCCAGAGCAGGCGAACGCCGCGCTGGTGGCCGCGCTCGATACCCTGGAGCGCGCCAGCGGAATGCGCGTTATGAGCGCATATGTCAGCGTTGGGGGCTCGCGCGTGCGCAGCTACGCGGCTCATGCTGAGACGAAGGTCACGCAACCCGACCAGGAGATCAGCCTGCGCGAGGTCGAGCAGGTTGTGGGCGCGGCGCGCACGGCGCAGGTTGGCGACGGGCATAGTGAGCAGCTCCATGTCATTCCGCGCAGCTACAGCATCGATGGCGTCGGCGGCATTCCCAACCCTGTCGGCATGGTGGGCTTCGAGCTTGCGGTGGACGCCTGTATCGTCACGGCGCCACTCAGCGTCACCCAGAATCTTGTACGTCTGCTCCACGATACTGAGACAGAGCCTGATGACCTGATCGCCGGACCCCTGGCGGCGAACGCGAGCGTGCGCGATCAGGCCTCTTCGGGGTTGCCATGCGCTGTGGTGGATATCGGCGCGCAAACTACGGGGGTCTCGATCTATGCTGACGGCGCGATTGCGCGATGCGATTGCCTTCCTCTGGGGGGTGATGCGATCACGCGGCAGATGGCGCATAAGTTGCGGCTGCCCTTTGATGTCGCCGAGACGCTCAAGCGCCGCTATGCGACCTGCTTGCCTAGCGATGTGACAGATGACGATCTCATCGAGATGAACCCGGTCAGCGGCTCCGATGAACTGCTGCCAGCGAAGGTGCTCGCGGAGAGCGCGGCCGACGGCGCGCAGGAGCTGGCGCTGGCGCTCCGCTCGCAGCTCCATCAGGCGCAACGCCAGGGGCTGTATCCCGCGACGCTGCTCCTGACGGGTGGCGGCGCGGAGCTGGGCGGCCTGGATGCATTGCTGGCGAGCGCGACACAGATACCCGCGCTCGTCGCGAGGCCAGAGGGGATTGTCGGCACGCCACCGCCGCTATCTCGGCCAGCGTTCGCGGTGGCGACGGGCCTGCTGCTGCTGGGCGCTCGCCAACGCAGGCGCACAATGAAGCGTCCGGTGGTGAAGTCGGCGCCGTTGATTGGCGAGCTCAGGCGCATCTTCACAGGGCGCGGCCCAGGCGCAGACCACGCGCCACATCGTTGAGTCGAAGGGAGGCGCATCCCATGTCTGCAAACTACCCACCAGGTCATTCTCAGTCTAGCCCGTCGCAGGGCGATCATGATACGACGCCCGAGAGCCGTCCGGTGATCAATCTATTCCCATCAAGCGCACAGCCAGACGCGACGAACAACGAGCCGCACGCCTCCGCTGGTGGCGGCGCTAGCGAGAGCAGCGAGAGCAGCGCGCTGGAGGCTGGCTGGCGTGACGCGCCAGACGACGCCAGCGCGCCGGAAGGGCCAGACGCGCCCGAGGCATCCGGAGCGCCAGAAACGCCGCACCTGTCAGAACAGACGCAGACAGCGAACGCCGAATCCGCGCCGGCTGCGGACGCTGGGGCCGCGACGCCGTCACCCACTGACGCGCATGATGACGAGCTCAACACGCCGACTGGGGGCGCGCGACTGCTCGTGGTTGGCGTCGGCGGGGCGGGCTGCAATATTGTCAACCACATGATCGAGTCGGACATGAGCGGCGTCGAATTTCTGACGATCAACACTGATACGCAGGCGCTACGTCGCTCACTTGCCGCCAATCGGCTCACGATTGGCGCGACCCTGACACGCGGGATGGGCACAGGTGGGAATCCCGCCATCGGGCAGCAGGTCGCGCAGGAGAGTTATCACGAGTTGGTCAGCGCGCTCGATGGGGCTGACATGGTCTTCATCACGGCGGGCATGGGCGGCGGCACTGGAACCGGCGCCTGCCCGATCGTGGCGCAGGCGGCGCGTGAGGTTGGCGCGCTGACGCTGGCGATCGTGACGACGCCGTTCGCCTTCGAGCGCCGCCGCCGCTCGGTCGCCGAGCAGGGAGTCGCCGCGCTGCGCACCGTTGTGGACGCGCTCATCATGGTGCCAAATGAGCGGTTGGCCCAGCTCGTCGGACGCGACACCAGCATCTTCGAGGCGTATCGGCTGGCGGATGAGGCGCTGCGCGTGGGCGTGCAGGGCTTGAGCGATCTCATCACGATTCCGGGCCTGGTCAATCTTGACTTCGCGGACGTGCGCTCGGTGATGAGTGAGGCTGGGTCGGCGTATCTCGCGTCGGGGTCAGCCAAGGGCGACGGTCGCGCCGAGAACGCGCTGCGCTCCGCTCTCTCAAATCCGCTGCTGGACGTGGACATCACGGGCGCGCGTGGCCTGATCTTCAACGTGACAGGCGGCGACGACCTGAGCATGCGTGAGGTCGAGCAGATCGCCAACGCGCTCAGCGCGTCGGTTCACCCGGATGCGAATCTGATCTTTGGCGCGACCTACGACCCGAAAGCGACAGATACGCTGAAGCTCACTGTCGTGGCGACGGGCTTCGAGCCGCATGTCGCGCCAGAGGCTCGCCCTTCCACCTGGACGCCCGGACGCATTCCGCTGGCGCCCAGCCGACGCGAGAACCGCCCAGATGTCTCCGCCGCTGGCGCGCCGTCACGGCCAGCCGAGCCCTCCACTCCAGGACGCATGGTGTTCGATGAGCCACTGCCGCATCTCTCGCAGCCGGGAGCTGACTACAACTGGAACTCGCCACCGGCATCAACGTGGTCGGCGCCGTCTCAGACGCCCTCCGCTCCAGGGTGGCAGGGTGGTGTAAGCGTCACCCCGGTCAACCCGCCGACGAGTGGCCAGCCAGTGCAGCAGCCTCCTAACCAGCCAACGAGCCAGCAAGGGAGTCAGCCTGCGAACCAGCCGCTCGCTGGCGTGCGACCACCCGCGACGGGCAGACCGCAGGGCGGGAGTGATCAGGTCGTCAATCCGGCCTATCCGCGTGGGCGTGCCGCGTATCCGCGAGAGGATTACGCTGAGAACGTCGAGGAAACGTCCCATCCACAGGAGCGTGAAGACCGGCAGGGGTTCTGGAGCAGGCTCTTCTCCTCCAGCCCGTCCCGACCCGCAGGGCATTCTGAGCCGCCGGACACGCAACATCCCTAGCGTGGCATCTTCGTCCTAGCGGGTTGTCAGGCGCGCGTGCGCCGCGGTTGCAGACTGCGGCGCACGCGCGTCCTTCCAGTTCCACCATTTGAGCCGCTCGGTGTCGTGTGGCGCGGGGCCAGCGAAGTAGACGGCGCAGCGCAGGACGTAGAGCATGCAGCGGTCAATATGCGTCCCACGCAGCGCGCAGAGCCGGTCATACAACTCCTCGGGGTCCGCGCCGTCGAGTTGCGCGACCGAGCGCACGCCTAAATCCCAGAGGTCCACGGCAATGCGTTCCCCAACCCCGGGGATGCGTCGCAGATTGCGCAGGACGGCCGCCTGGGCCGGGTCGGGTGTCTGCCTCACCTCAGTCAACTGGGTCATCAGAATTACACCTCTGTTCCATGCGCGGCGCGGCTACTGCGCATCCGCCGCTTGGTCACTCGCGATCGGGCTGGAGAATCCGAGGATGTAGCCGTTTGGATCCTGAATATAGAACTCGCGGGCATGGTAGGGCATCGTCACAGGCTCCTTCACGACCTGCGCCTTATCATGAACGCGAGCGTACAGGGCGTCCGCGTCATCGACGCCGATGTAGAGCGTCAGCGCGCCACCAATGGGCCGACCTGCGAATACTGGCAGCTCCTCTTCGAGACTCGGGCGCGCCTGAAACATCAGCGAGACCGCGCCCGCACGGACGGTCGCCCAGACGGGCGCGCCCTGCTCTGGCGCCGTGTCAGTGACCGCAAACCCGAGCGCATCGCGATAGAACGCGACCGTCTGGGCCACATCTTCGACCATCAGGTTGGGTGTCAACGAGGTGAACATCACAGCATCCCTCCTCGCGCGACTTGCGCTGGATGAACGCCTGACCCAGCCTGACAGGTTCCGGCTGGCGTCGACGTCCTGATGCGGAGTATAAAGCGCAATGTGGACAGAATCGGTCCCTATTACGCGCAACAACAGCAACTTCGTTCGAAGCGTGAGCCAGGACACACTGGAGGCGCCGTGTGATCCATCCCGCCTATTCGCCCGCGACCCGCTTGCTGACCCTGCTCGATCTGCTGCAATCGCACCCGCGCCTGTCAGCGGAGCAGCTTGCCGGCACGCTGGGGGTCACTACGCGTAGCGCTCGGCGCTACATTACTATGCTGCAAGATATGGGGATACCCGTCGAAGCGCGGCGAGGACGGTATGGCGGATATGCGCTCCGGCCAGGCTATAAGCTGCCGCCGCTGATGTTGACAGATGACGAGGCGCTGGCGATCACGCTGGGACTGCTCGCGACACCGCATCTCGGCGTGCCGGAGATACGGGCCGCCACGACGGGGGCGCTGGCGAAGCTGGAGCGTGTGCTGCCCATCGAGACCCGCGAGCGTGTACAGGCCATCAGCGGCGCTGTTGTCTTCGACACGCCTGTCGCCACCGGGGAGGAGTCTCCCGCGCGGCTTGACTTCATTACGCGGTGCAGCGATGCCGCGCGACGGTCGCTTCGTCTGCGCATGGTCTATCAGCGCGATGATGGCGCGCAAACCGAGCGTCTATTCGATTGCTTTGGTGTCGTCCACCATGCGAAGCGCTGGTATGCGGTCGGCTTCTGCCACCTGCGCCAGGATATGCGTGTCTTCCGCCTCGACCGCGTATGCGCGCTGGAGCCATGTGACGAGCGGTTCCTCCGTCCAGCGGACTTTGATTGCCTTGCCTACGCCGTCGCATCCTTCGCTGCGATCCCCGAGCGCTGGCTCGTGGAGGCGCTGCTCGACACTTCGTTCGCGGAGGCTTGCCGCATGGCGCCGCCAGACTTCGCCACGCTTGAAGAGATGCCGGTCGGCGTAGCGCTGCGCGCCTACGATAACAGCCTGGAGCACGCCGCCCGCTTTCTCATCGCGCTGGGCTGCCCCTTTCAGGTCGTCGGGCCGCCAGAGCTGCTTCAGGCATTGGAGCGTGTGGCGGCCGCGATCAGCGCTATAGTCGCTCAAGGCTTGCGCGTCCGGCTGTAGCGACGCCGTCTCAGCGTTGTACTGAATAGTTCGGGATGAGCGGGAGCCGCGCCTAAGATGGGCATGCCCCATGCGCTAGCTCCCTCATTACTAGCGGTGGGAGCCCAGGCCATCGCTGCCGCAATCTGGCGCAATCTGGCGCGCCGGACCATGGAGCCACCCGCTTCCGCCATCGACGCGACTTGCCAGCGGCGGCGCTGGCTGATAGGATGCGCAGAGGAACGTTGAACGGGCGAGCGACCGCCGCGTTACGTTCGAGGAGAGCAGCGTGAGCCAGCAATTTGTCCCGCCCACACAGGCGCCGTTAATCGATGGGCGCGTATTGCGCGTTGAGGAAGACGGCGTCCATCTCGGCGAGCGGTTCCATCCCCTCGCGCAGATCGAGGAGGCGCGTCTGCTTTTCCTGCGTCCGGAGACCATCGGCCTACGTCTCGCGCGCGTTGGACTGGCGGAGTATTCGTTCGCGCGCCCGGGCGATGGCGTGGCCGCGCTCGAAACCCTCTACTATTTGCGGCCGGAGCTTCGCAGAGTCGATGCGCCCGCGCCGGTCGCGGAGGCTCCCGCTGGCTACTTCGCGCCCATCGCCACGCCACCGCCACTCCCGCCGCCACCGCAGGCCGCGCCGTCGCCGTATGCTCCCACGCAGCCGGGAACCCCGTTTGGCGCGCCCGCTCGATCGGATTTCCCAATGGCTCCGCAGTTTGCGCGCCCGGCTGGCTCAGTTCCCTTTCCAGCGCAAACACTGGAGGCGTATGGCGCTGAGCCAAACCGCACGCACGCTGGCCTGACGCCGGTTCCACGCACGGCGAGCCAGTTGATTGGCGCGACGTTTCGCCTCTTTGGCAAGCGACTGGCGCCGCTGATTATGCTGGCGCTGCTGGTGGCGGCGCTGCCCTCGATGGCCCTGGCGCTCCTCGACGCCATCCTCTCGGCGCTGAGCGGCGTCAATCCGCTTGCGGGAGCGCCCAACCCCATCAATTCTCTGCAGCAGGCGGTGAATGGCCAGACCACGAGCATCACGACCACGACGACAACCGCTGCGACGTCGGTCGATGCGTTGATCGGCCTGCTCTCGCTCGTCGTGGTGGTGTTGACCCTGCTCGTGGCGGCGTGGAGCCAGGCGGCGTTGACGGTAGGCGCACGACAGGCGCTGCTGGGACGCCCCATCTCGCCGCGTGACTGCGCGCGTGAGGGGTTTGCTCGCGTGTGGCCCACTCTTTGGGCGCTCTTCTTCCTCTACGGCATGCTCGCGCTCATCGCGGTTCCAGGTCTGGGTCTGGCGCTGACATTCGTGCTGGCGCCCTACACGCCGGGCATCTCCAACCAGATCTCGCCGGAGGCTGGCGCGGCGTTCACTGTGATCGCATGCATACTGGCTGTCGCGGTCCTCGCGCTCGTGGCCTACCTCTGGACTCGCTTCGCGCTCTATCCGACCGCCGCCGCACTAGGGATGCCGCAGCCGTTGCGTCTGAGTCTCACGCTGACATCGTTTGGCTGGTGGCGCGCCTTCCGGGCGCTCTTTGTGGTGACGCTGATGACGGGCCTGTTGATCATCCCTGCGGGCGCCGCGCAGCTCCTCTCGGTGGCGGTGGCGACCGTCGCGCTGGCCCCACTCGCCCAGCTCATCACTGGACCGCTGGGCGCTCTGATTCGCGTCAGCGTGCTCTATGACCAGCGGCTGCGACGCGAGGGCTATGCGCTCTTCGTACAGGAAGGCGTCGCGATTCCTCCATCTGAGCCATCATCTCCCGCGTCAGAAAGCCCAACCGGGGTGAGCCGCTAGCTGGCTGCCCGCCATCTCGGACGGTTCGTGGCTGCGCACAACTGCCCAATGCGTTACCGTTCGCGCGCGCGGCGCTGTAGCTCGTACAGTCGGCTGATCGCTTCGAGTGGCGTGAGCTCGTCGATGGGTATGGCTTTCAGGTCTTCGATGAGTGGGTCTGGCTCGGCAGAGAAGAGGGTCAACTGGACAGCCTGTGGCGGCGCGATCTCGCGCATGCGCTGACGACGGCGCGGCGCATCGCCAACGCGCTCCAGCTCCTCTAACGCTTCCTCGGCGCGGCGCACCACCTGGCGCGGGATGCCCGCTAGCTGCGCGACGTGGATGCCGTAGCTCTTGTCGGCTCCGCCCGGTATGATCTTGCGGAGGAAGACGATGTGGCCCTCCTCCTCCGTCACCGCGACATTGTAGGCGCGCACGCGTGGCAGCGCCCGCGCCAGCTCCACCAGCTCATGATAGTGTGTGGCGAAGAGCGTCCGCGCGCCACAACGCTTGTTATTGTGCAGGTACTCCACGATCGCGCGGGCGATGGCCAGCCCATCATAGGTGCTGGTGCCGCGCCCGATCTCATCGAGGATGATCAGACTTCGTGGTGTCGCGTGGCGCAGAATGCTCGCCGTCTCGACCATCTCGACCATGAAGGTGCTCTGGCCGGTCGCGAGGTCATCCTGAGCGCCGATGCGGGTGAAGATGCGGTCCACCAGGCCGATGCGCGCCGACTCCGCGGGAACGAATGAGCCGATCTGCGCCATCAGCGTGATCAACGCGACCTGGCGCAGATAGGTGGACTTGCCCGCCATGTTCGGTCCCGTCAGCAGCAGAATCTGCGCCTCGCTGGTCGCCATCTCGGCGTCGTTCGGCACGAACTCGACCGTGCGCTGCGTCGCTTCGACGACAGGATGCCGTCCGGCGACGATGTGGATGGTGTCGCTCTCGTCGAGCGTGGGGCGGCAGTAGTTGCGCCGCGACGCCACCTCGCCCAGCGCCAGCAGCGTATCCAGCTCAGCGAGCGCGCGGGCCGTGCGGAGCGTCGCCTCGCCCCATTGCGCCGCCACCTCGGCGCGCAGCGCGGAGAACAGCTCCTGCTCCAGCTTGACGCTCTTCTCATGCGCGTTGAGGATCAGCGCCTCATACTCTTTGAGGTCAGGCGTGATGAAGCGCTCGCTTGTGCTGAGTGTCTGCTTGCGGATGTAGTCCTCCGGCACCCGGCTGAGCTGCGAGTTGGTGACTTCGAGGTAGTAGCCAAAGACCTTGTTGTAGCCGACGCGCAGATTGCTGATGCCGCTGCGCTCGCGCTCTTTCGTCTCCAGATCAGCGACCCACTGCCGCCCATTGCGCGCGGCGTCCGTGAGCGTGTCAAGCTCAGCGTGATAGCCGGGGCGCATGTAGCCGCCATCGGCGAGGGTCAGCGGGGGATCATCCACCAGCGCGGCGGCGATCAGCGCCTGTAGCTCTGGCAGCGGGCGCACGTTGGCGCAGACCCGCGCCAACCCCTCCGGCGCGCTATGCATGGCGACGGAGACCTCCTCGACCGCCCGCAGCCCTGCCGCCAGCGCCACCAGGTCGCGTGGGGTAGCGATGCGCTGAAGCGCGCGATTGATTAGCCGCTCGATATCGCCCGCGCGGCTGAGCGGCGGCGCGAGTCGGGCGCGAAGCGCCACGTCGTCCTTCGCGGCGGCGACCGCCTCCTGGCGCTCCAGCAGGCGCGGCAGATCGAGCAGTGGCTCGCCCAGCCAGCGGCGCAGCAGTCGTCCGCCCATCGGTGTTCGTGTGAGGTCAAGCACGCTCAGCAGTGAGCCTTTTGCGCCACCACTGCGTCCGCTCTCGAATAGCTCCAGATTGCGGCGGGTGTGCGCATCGAGCGTCATGAAGCCGCTGACGCTGTAAGTCTCCAGCCCGGTGATCTGGGCGAGCGCGCCGCGCTGTGTCTCGTTCAGATAGGCGATGATCGCTCCGGCGGCGCGAATGGCGAGCGGCGCCCCCTCGCAGCCGAACGCTTCGAGCGATGCCACCTGGAAGCGCTCCAGCAGGCGCTCGCGGGCGATGTCCTCCCGGAAGTGCCGCGCGTCATAGGGCGTGATGACGACATCGAGGCGGGCGTCGAGCGCGTCGAGGCGGCTGGCGAGGTCAGATGGCTCATCGTCGTCGTCTTCGGTGGCATGGGTTGCGGCCGCGCCGTGGAAGCCGTTCGCATCGTCGAGCGCCGCCAGATCATCGGCGGCATCGCGCCAGCGCGCCCGTGGCCGTGGCAGCCGCGTCGGACGCGCCGCTTCGATCAGCGCCTCGGCGGGCTGCACGCGGGTCAGCTCCTGCGCCAGCGCGGCCTCGGGATCGGCGGCTGGAAACTGCGTACAGGCGAATTCGCCTGTGGTGATATCCACATAGGCGACACCAACGGCGTCACGGCCGAGCGCGGCGGCGGCGAGGAAGTTATTGCGCTTGGCCACCAGCATCGTGGGATCGATCACCGTCCCTGGCGTGACGACGCGAATGACTTCACGCTCGACCAGTCCCCGCGAGAGTGCCGGATCGCTGACCTGTTCGCAGACGGCGACGCGATAGCCCTTGGCGATCAGCCGCGCGATGTAGCCGTCGGCGGCGTGATGCGGCACACCTGCCATTGGTGAGCGCTGTCCGCGTCCGAAGTCGCGCTTGGTGAGGGTCAGGTCCAGCTCGCGGGCGACCAGCTCGGCGTCGTCATCAAACATCTCGTAGAAGTCGCCCATGCGAAAGAAGAGGACCGCATCGGGATATTGGCGCTTCACGCTGAGGTATTGCTGGCGCACCGGGCTTTGTTCGCGCTCGGCCTGGTGATCGTCTACATGTGCGCTGATACGTCTCGCTCCCCATTTACCCATTTAGCAGTGGCGCGTACATTCACCGAGCGCCGCCGGCATCGCGCCTGAGCCGCGATATCCAGTCACGCGCTTCAGTATATCCGCCTGTGATGACGAGTGGGGCGCGTCCCCGGACGCAGAGTGGCCCGTTTCGGCGCGCTGGTAGGCAGCCTATCAGTAATATTGCTTAGTCACCAGCCTGCCGTTGTACGTTACACTGACATGCGCCGCAGGTTGACCGTGCGACATGCGCCGGGCTGTCACATTCACGGGAAGAGGACGGTACGTATGACACCTTACGATCCAAATAATCCTCAGAATCCTCAGAATCCTCAGAACCCAGAACAGCCTGGCTACGGCCAGCCCGGCTATGGCCAACAAGGGTATGGCCAACAAGGGTATGGCCAGCCGGAATATGGCCAACCGCCGGAGTATCCGAGCCAGCAGCCGCCGATGTATCAGCCGCAGCAGCCCGACTATGGCCAGCAGGGCTATCCGCCACCGCAGCCAGGCTACGGTCAGCCGGGGTATGGGCAGCCAGGATATCCCCCACCGCAACCGGGGTACGGCCAGCCGGGTTATCCATCGCAGCAATTGCCCGGATATGGCCAACCAGGCTCTCCGTCGCAGCAAGTGCCGGGCTATCCCGGGGCGCAATACGCCGGATACCCTGGGGGGCAGCCGCCAGCGCCGCCTCGCCGCAGCCGTGGCCGGCTGATCGGGGGCATCATCGCTGGCGTTGTCGTGCTGTGCCTGATCGCCTGTGGCGGGCTGTACGTCGTCGGTCAGCGGGTGACGGGCGCGGCATCGAGCATCGTCTCAACACTAGCCCCCACCGAAACCGCGCTAGCGCAGCAGCTTACGCCGTCGCCGTCCCCGACAATTCTCTATCAGGATTCGTTCACGGACATGCCGGATGGCTGGCTGAATGACAGCAATTGCGGCTTCAAGTCAGATGGCTATCACGTCATTGGTGGCAATGCCTGCCTCAGCCCCACGTCTGTCGCTCCCGCCAGTGCGGACGTGAGCGTGACGGTGAAGACGCTCAAAACAGGCCAGAATACTGGCTATGGCATCGTCTTGCGCCGCGTCTCATCCGGCAATTTCTACACCTTCGAAGTGACGCCCGATGGGCAGTGGGGCCTGGTCAAGTGGGCCAACGGCAAAGGCACGGTCGTCGCGGATTTCCAGTCAAGCAGCGCTATCAACACTGGTCCTGGCGCCTCAAACGATCTGCGGGCCGTCGTCGTGGGGTCGTCGTTCACGTTCTACGCGAATGGCACGCAGCTTGGCACGGCGACAGATACGACTTACTCTACCGGGCGCACGGGCGTCGTCAATGACGATACCGACGCCAAGAGCGAAGTCGTCTTCACCAACTTCGTTGTCGCGCAGCCGCAGCAGTAGCGCCCGCTCCGCTCGCCCCTCTCCTCCGTCTGCGAGAAGAGGGGCGTATGCTATTGTGTCGGCCGCGTCTAATGGCTCTGGGCGGCGCGCTCGATGACGCGGGTGAAGTAGCCCGCGACCTCATCCGGCGTGAAGGCTTCCGCGCCGTCGCCGATGGTTAGCTCGAACATGGCGTAGCCCGGGACGGGCGCTGGACGCAGCCAGGTGAAGAGCGCGACACGTTGCTCGCGCGCCACCTCGGCGCTGGCCTCCAGTAACGCGTCTGGCTCACCACGCAGGTAGACGTGCACCATGTGCGTCTGTGGCGGATTCGGCTTGAGGATGACGCCATCCACCCGTGAGAGCGCGGCCGCGATCGCTACCGATCGCTCATGGTAGCTGGCGAAACGTGGAAGTCGCGCGCGGAGACCAGCGCGGGCCGAGAGCACGTAGGGATACAGATGGATGAGGTTGCCGCCGTGGCGTCGCTGCCAGATGCGCGCCTCGGCGACGAAGTCCGCTGTGCCAGCCAGAGCCGCGCCCGCGATCGCGCCAATCCCCTTGTAGAACGAGACGTAGACGCTGTCGAAGACGCTGGCGATGTCGGCGTAGTCACGCTCGTAGAACGGCGCCGCTTCCCAGAGCCGCGCGCCATCCATATGGACCGCCGCGCCGCGTGATCGCGCCCAGGCTGTCTGCTCCTCCAGCGCCTCCCACTCCGGCAGTTGTCCGCCGATTTCACGCTGCGGTAGCTCGAGCAGCAGTGCGGCCAGAGGCTCAGGCGTCGCGCGCAGGTCGGCCATTGTGATGATCCGGTCGGCGTCACCGACGAGCGTGGCATGCAGACCGTGCAGCCGCTCATAGCCCTTACGCTCGTGCATCTCCAGGTGGCAGGTTGGGTGGAAAGCGACCGTGTGTCGGCCCGTGCGCTCGCTCCAGATGCGCAGCGCGATCTGCTGCGCCATCGTGCCACTGGGCATGAAGACAGCGGCTTCTTTGCCGAGCAGCGCCGCGATCTCGCGCTCGAAATCCTCGATCAGCGCGCCTTCGCCATAGCGGTCGGGTTGCTCCTCCGCGCCGACGCTCTCAGCCAGCGCCAGTATCTCCGCGCGCAGCGACTGCAGCGGGTGGCCGTTCAGCGTGCGCTCGCACTGCTGGAACGCCTGCCTGCGCTGCGCCGCTGTGTCCGCCGGCGTGTCAGCTACGGGCGCGGCGCTTGCCATGACGGGTCCGGTCGCGGGTGCGCTCAGTGAGTCGGATTGACGCGACATCGAAGTGGCCTGCCTTCCATGATATTTCAAGATAGATTCATGTTCGGTTTCGCCTGGCGCAGCGCCCGGCGCCACTGCACGCGATCGTAACCGCTACAGTATACGCGGCGCGTCGTGGCGTCGCTTAGCCTGTTCACAAACGAGCAGTGAATCGCTAGACTACGCATACGTGCAGTCGCCCGCGCATCTCCGTCCAGAGACAACTGGACCGTAGAGGCATTGCGCGGTTCAGGAAGGACGGAGGATGCCGACGTGCCCACCCTGCGGCCCGTGTGCAAACCGATGGCACGGAGTCAGTAACCGTTTCGCGGACCGCAGGACCAGGCGCCTATGGTTCCGGCATGGTATTCAGCATGGTGGATACCGGGAGCTTGTACCAGTTCGTCGTTGACTCGAATAGCAAGTGGGCGTTCTTCAAAGTCGTCAGTGGCGTTTCCATATGCCTGCAAGACATCATAGTCAACGTGGCGATCAATGGTGGTCTCAACACCGCGAGTACGTTCACCGTCACGATGACCGGATCGACGTCCGGCTGCTATGTCAACGACGAGAAAATGACGAGAAAATGACGACGATTCACGTCTCCGCGTTCGGCGAGGGCAAATGGGGGTTGAGCGCCAGCCCAGGCGTTAACGTCCTCTTCACCGACTACATCGCACGTCAGTACACACATCGAACGAGATGAACATGGAGCCACAGGGACACGCGCACACGTCTCCCTGTGGCTCCATGCGATTCCCATGCGATTCATGGGGTCCGCGCTACTGCGGTAAATACGCGTTGCTGTAGCTCTGTGCGACGTCCACAGAGCCGCCGAGCTGGCCAGCTTGCTGCAGGAAGGTTGCCATGGACTGCCATGCCGCTGGATCATTGTATCCCGGCTGCTTGGCGCTTGGCTGCATCACCGGAATGGTCGCGTTCAGCACTTGCAGGGCGCTTGCCGCTGCGGTCGGGTCACTCAGTCCCGGCACATATTTGGCGCTGATGTTCACGGCCTGCTGGGGATGCGCGATGGTGTAGTCCACGCCTTTGAGCGTCGCGGCGATCAGCGCGCGGACTGCGGCCCCGTGTCCCGAGAGCATGCCCTGCTGCGCCGCCAGCCCATTCGAGATGAGCGGCTGGGCCTGCGCCACGGCGAACGTGCGGACGGCGAACCCAGCCTTCTGAAACTGGATAGGCTCGTTGTTGACGTAGCCCATCACCGCGTCCACCTTGCCGGTGATCAGCGAGGGAACCTGATTGTAGCCAATGCTCTGGATGTGTACGTCAGAGGTCGTCAGGCCGGCGCTCTTGAGCAGCGCGAGCAGGCCGATGTAGGTCGCGCCATATTGCCCGGGCACGCCGACGGTATGGCCGCGCAGGTCAGCGACCGATTGGATCGAGGAGCTAGCGGGCACGATCAGGGTGACGGGGTACTGCGTGAAGATGTTGGCGACGTAGACCAGCGGCAGCGCCTTGGCGCGCGCTTGCAGCACTTCGTCGCCGCCAGCGAAGATCACGTTCTCGCGTCCAGCCGCGATGGCCGCGAACTCATCTTCGCCCGCGTTGTGATGACGCAGCGTCACGTTCAATCCCGCTGCCTTGTAATAGCCAAGCTCCTGAGCGACATAAAACGGCGCGAACTGAATGTTTGGCACATAGGTCAGGCCAACAGTCAGCGGGGTGAGCGTGGACGAGGAGCCGCCGCTAGCTCCGCCAGAGGTAGTGGGGCCGCAGGCGGCCAGCGTCGCCAGCAGCGCAGCGCACAGAGCGGCGAGGCTGAGCGCGCACGCGCCCAGCCGCCGGGGAGTGAGGAGAGACATGGAATCTATCAAGCCTCCAGGTAGACGAGGAGCCATTCAATGACACGCGCCGCGCCATACAGGATGGTGGCCATGAGGGCGAGCGCGATGAGGGTAGCGAATTCGAGCGGCATATCGAAGTTGCCGCGCGCGATGGTCAGCAAGCCGCCGAGGCCCTGATCGCTCAGCACGAACTCACCGACCACAGCGCCTGTGATCGAGAGTGTCAGGCTGGTGCGTAGGCCCGCCAGCACGGTGGGCAGGGCCAGCGGCGCCTCGATGTGGCGCAGCAGCGACCAGCGGCCCGCGCCATCGAGCCGCGCCGCGTCGACCACCTCGTGGTCGAGCGTACGGAAGCCCAGCGTTGTGTTGATGGCGGCGGGGAAGAAGACGATCAGCGCGCACAGCACGGCGATCGGCGCGAGGCCCGTCGGCAGCCAGAGCACGAGCAGCGGCGCCAGCGCGACCGCTGGAACAGCCTGGCTGGCGGCCATATAGGGCTCCAGTGCGGCGGCCAGGGTCCGGCTGCGCGCGATGGCGTAGCCCACAGGCAGGGCGATCACGGCGCCCAGCGCGAAGCCCGCCAGGCTCTCGATCAATGTCGTGAAGCCGTAGTGCGCGAAGAGGCCACTGCGCAGCGCGCTGACGAACGCCTGCGCGACCTGCCCGGGCGTTGGCAGCAGATAGGCCGTGACGGCGCCGCTCTGCGTGATGGTCTGCCAGATCAGCAGCGCCGCCAGCCCGACCAGGATGGGCGCGAGCGTGGTGAGCGTTCCGCGCGTGACGCCTCTGCGGCGCCTGTTCGTCGATGACCTGTTCACGTCCGCCGCGAAGGATGCGCGTGATGCGGGTGATGCGCCGGATGCGCGAGGAGTTGATGCGCCCGGTGTATCGGGCGCGGGCGCGCTCGGCGCCTGGTAGAGTGCCATACGGACCACCTCTCTCGGTGACTGCGACTGAGGGAGGGTCCGGCGAAATGACGGAGGGCCGCCCTCAATCGAGCGCCGACCTGGGGCGACACGCAGGCGAAGACGACCACGCGACGGCGCGGCGCCTGAGCCAACGTCGGTCACATGCGCCACGACCTCGCGCGGCACGCGCCACCGACGCCGACGGCTCAGAACGAGCGCGCCCGCGTCTTCGACCTTCTCCCATCCGGACTGTAACCGTCGGCTCCGGCCTCGCACCGGAATCTGCGACCCGCACATGGGCCGCTCGCGGGCTCGGCGCGTCTGTCGGGCGACTCGCGCGCCATACCGCCGGTCGGGAATCACACCCTGCCCCGAAGGTCAACCTGTTCATTCAGTTGACGTACTGCTTGTGGCGCGATGACCGCCGCATCACCACGGGCGCTAGGCGCTCGCGGGCGACTGCTCCGCCACACTGTAATCATACCGCTCGATCACCGGATTCGCCAAGAGCTTGTCGCACATCTGGCGCACCATCTCTTCGGCGGCGCTCTGGTCGGTGGCGGTCAGCGTGACCTCCAGATACTTGCCGACGCGCACCCCCGCGACGTCCGTATAGCCAAGCTGCTGGAGGCCGTGCAGCACAGCCTCGCCCTGAGGGTCGAGCACGACCGGCTTCAGCGTCACATGGATGCGTGCCAGCCAGGTCACTCCCGTTGGCGCCGCGCTCGTGGCGTCTTGCATGCGTTATCTCTCTCTCGATACTTCTGATGTTCGGGAGTGTCAGCGCCCACCCCGCGCGGCGCGGCATTCGTCGCACTCGCAGGTCGCGCGCAGCCGCTCGTACGTATAGATGCCGGTGTGGTGGCCATCGCCCCAGACGGGGGTCAGACCATATCGCCCGACAGGTTGTAGCTCATAGAGGATCGTCTGCTGCTCGGTGAACTGCGTCGTGGCATCCACGCTGCCCTTCTGGCCGCCCTCACCCGCGCACCACGCGCATGGGCAGCCACGTCGCAGCGCGTCGTAGCCATGTTCGCTGGCGTGTCCGTCTGACCAGTCTATCAGCAGTCGCCGCTGGTCCTCGTCCATTGTGTAGGACAGCGGCGTTACATCGTTAGGCAATCGCATGGTATCGTGTCCAGATTTCTCTCTTGCCGGAATATCCGGCAGGCGCGAGCCGCATTAGCCGTCAATCGCGGCGCCGGATGCGCTCTCTGTCAGTATACCCCCAGGCGCTTGTTGACTGCGCCGAGCGACCATCCAACGCGCCCAGCGTCCGCCGAAGAGCAGCGCCACGCAGACTGCCAGCGTTACCACCTCGCAGACGATGTTGGTCTGAATCCACGGCGCAACCCAGCCGTTGTAGTTGTTTGCCTCCAGCCCATACTCACTGACGAGCGCGCAAGCGGTGATGGTGAGTGGCGCCAGCCAGAGCGCCATCCACCCACCCCAGGCGTCCCGCGAGATGGGTGGCTGCCCGTCAGACGTGTGGGGCATGGAGGCCAGCGCCCAGACCGTCGCGAAGAGCGCACTCTCCAGAAAGTAGTACGGCCACAGCGTCTTGATGAGCAGCGCGAAGCAGAGGCTCGCCACCGTGAGCAGCCCGTAGACGTCTGGCATGTTCAGATCGAGATCGCTGCGCACGATATGCGCCAGCAACACGAGGAGCGCCGCGAAGAGCAGGGTGAAGAGGGCGTCGAACCGTTGGGCGATGGCGACGAAGGTGGCCGCATCGCTGACGCTCCAGAAATCACCGCCGCCGACCGGCAGCGCGCCGCGAAAGGTGAAGAGCGAGAAGATCACGTCGCGTCCATCCGCCAGCAGGAATGGCGCAAGCCCCAGCGCCACGGTCGCGCCTGTCGCCAGCAGCGTCAGCAGCGCGCCACGCCAGCGCCGCCAGACCAGCAGCGTGAGACCGAGCGCTAGCACGATCAGCGTAGCGTCGCTGCGCGCGAGCAGCGCCAGGCCGAGCAGTGCGCCGCCGCGCACATAGCGCGTATCCGCCAGCATGCGTGTTGACGCGAGCGCCAGCCACACGACAATGGTCTGCTCGATGTGACCGTAGTAGAGCGCGTCGAGCCAGAGCAGCGGAGAGAGGACGAGGGGCAGGGCCAGCAGCGCCCGCGACACGCCACGCAGTGGCGGCCCGAAGCGATCCACCGCGCGGACGCCTTCCCAGCCAACCAGCAGCGGGAACGGCGCGCATACCGCGAACACCAGCATGCGGCGCAACATCGGGTCGCCGAGCCAGCCGCGCGCTTGCGCCAGCCACGCCGCGAGCGTCAGCGGGAGCAGGCTCAGTGGGCCGTTGGCGTTGGGATAGATCGTGCCGAGGCGCAGCGTGTAGACATCGAGTGGGCGTCCGGTCAGCGCGATGTGCGTGGCTGGCAGGAAGAAGATGTCGAGGTCGGTCGGATTCACTTTGTCGAACGCGGTCAGCGCCCAGAGCAGGTAGTACGCCGCCACAGCCACCGCGAGTGACAGCCGCCAACGCCAGCGCAGAGGCAGCCGCAGATCCAGCTTACCGCGCGTCGAGATGGCTGGCGCGCGGCTGGCAGGCTCAGGCGTCTCACGCCGCTCGATGATCACCGCGCTCTCCCCCGACGCTGATCGCAATAACCGCACGTTTACGCGCTCCGTTCCGTCCTCCGATGGCGTCATGCGAGGGGACGCGCCCAGGCTCGCACCACCTCTTACCCAGGACTACGCTTCACGCGCGCCAATATCACTCCGCCAGCGGGCTCCATCGAAGCGCACTCGTCCGATGTTGGCGTAGGCCCGCTCGCGCGCCGCAGTGACTGTGGCGCCACGCGCCACGACCGTCAGCGCCCGGCCGCCCGAGGTCACGAGCCGTCCGTCCGCCTCGCGTTGGGTACCAGCATGGAACACCAGGATATCGTCGTCGAGGGTATCGAGGCCGCTGATCGTTTTACCCTTCGCATAGGGGCCGGGGTAGCCGCCCGACGCGACGACGACTCCACATGCCGCCTCGTCGCTCCAGGCGGGCGGCGCGATGCTGTCGAGTTGGCCAGCGGCGACGGCGGCGCAAAGCTCCAGAAGATCACTCTTGAGGCGCGGCAGTACCACCTGCGTCTCGGGGTCGCCAAAGCGGCAGTTGAACTCGACCACCTTTGGCCCCTCGTCGGTGATCATCAGCCCGGCGTAGAGCAGGCCGCGAAAGGGCGCGCCGTCCGCCGCGAGCGCCGCGACGGTGGGGCGCAGGATGTCGCGCTCGATCGCCGCCAGCAGCTCCGGCGTGGCGAACCTCGGCGGCGAATACGCTCCCATTCCCCCAGTATTTGGCCCATCATCGCCGTCATACGCGCGCTTGTAGTCGCAGGCAGGGGCCAGCGGCATGACCCGCTCGCCGTCGGTCAGCGCGAAGAGCGACAGCTCGATTCCCTGCATGAACTCCTCGATCAGCACACTCGCGCCAGCCGCGCCGAGCGTGCGCTCCTGCATCAGCGCATCAAGCGCGCGCTGCGACTGGCGCTGGTCATAGCAGATGAAGACGCCTTTGCCAGCGGCCAGCCCATCGGCCTTGACGACCAGCGGAAAGCCGCCAACCTCCGCCGCGCTCTGGCGTACCCACGCGGTTGCGGCGGCGTGGTCGGTGAAGCGCACCGCTCGGGCCGTCGGCACGCCCGCCCGCTCCATGAGCGCCTTGGACCAGAGCTTGCTGCCCTCGATGCGCGCCGCCGCCGCTGTCGGACCGAAGACGGGCAGCCCGCGCGCCGTGAAGACATCCACGATGCCGCCACTCAGGGGATCTTCTGGCCCGATGACGGTCAGGTCGATCGCGTGGCGCTCGGCCCAGTCAGCGCAGGCGGCGAAGTTCATCGGGTCCAGGCTGACGTTTTCGGCGATGGCCGCTGTGCCACCGTTGCCCGGCGCGCAGTAGAGCTGGCTGATCCGGGGCGAGCGGCTGAGCGCCCAGCACAGTGTGTGCTCGCGCGCTCCCGAGCCGATGACCAATACGCGCATGGCTGTTCTCCTCAGTCTCTCGGGGTTTCTGACGCATCATCGGCGTGTCGCATCTGCGCAAGCGCCTCGCGAGCCAGCGCCGCAGCGTCAGTGTCTCCGCGCTCTGCGAGAGTGGCGAGCGCCGCCAGCGTCGAATCGTCACGCAGCGGCGCGTGGCTCATGGCCTCAGCTGCGAACCGCGCCGCCTCTGGGTCATCGCTGCGCAGCTCCGCAAGCAGGTACGCGCGATAGCATGCGCTGAATTGCCGCTCGAAGCCCAGCGTCTGGTCGCACAGATCGCGCAGCCGTTCGCGCTCCGTCGCATCGTTCGGGATGAGGTAGCCCCAGCGCATGCGGCACAGCGTATAGACATCCTCGATCAGTCCCGCCCACTCGCCGCCGATGCGCTCGCGGTAGATGCGATGAACATCACTCTTGCGGGCAACGTAGACGCCACATTGTAGCGCAAGCAGACCTGTCGCGGCCCAGCCGACCAGGCGGATCAGGTCGCGTGTGCAGGGTACATCGTGACCCTCAGCCAGCCGCAGTGTGCGCCGCGTATAGCCACGAAACAGGTCCGCCGGCTCCGGATACTCGACTGGCAGGGTGATGATCGCTGGCCGCGCGAAGAGCCGGGCGATTCGCCACCACGACGAGTGCATGCGGTCGCGCGTCCACACGGCAATCGGGACGAGAGGCAAACGCTCGCGGATGTCCTCGCCCCAGATGAGCGCGCTGCCCAGCTTGAAGTTTGGGCTGGCGCCCCGCGCGAGTGTCCGCTCATCCTCGAACTCGATGTCCAGCTCCACCGGGCAACCTTGGACGAGGGACGCGCGTAGCCACTCGGCGCGTTGGCGTTCCTCATCGCTCATCGCGCCCGCGAAGACCACAGTCAGATCGAGATCGCTGGCGGCGATGGCGCTGGCGTCGGCATAGCTGCCCAGCGCGTACCAGCCGAGAATCCGCGCTGAGAACGCGTTGTCGAACGTGGTGCGGACATTCGCGAGCGCCAGGTCTACCTGCGCGTCGCCCGTCGTGCGGAGCGCTTCCGCACCCTCGGATGGCTGCCCCATTGTCTGGCCTACCATAGCGGATGGCGCTTGAGCGCGGGCGGCTGCATCATCGGCAGGTAGTGGAACGCCTCGGCGTACTCAACGCCGATCTGCTGGCCGAGCACGCTCGCGCGGGCGCGCACCCGCTCCGCCACGCCCTCAGCCCGTATCTGGCTGGTGTGCGCCAGAATCGCCGCGATTTTGAGCTCCATCGTCGTTGTAATGTCGACATAGTAGTTCGGGTTGTCCGTGGCGAAGAAGTAGACGTTGTGGACACGATGCTCGGTCAGGCCATGCGTCAGCTGCTCGGGATAGTACATGTGGTCGCGCGCGGCGGCGACGGCGTCAAGCGCGGTCTGACCAACGGCCCGGTGGTCGGGATGAATCTGGTAGCGCTGCCAGGGATCGAAGGTTAGCACGACATCGGGTCGCCCTTCACGGATGACCTGCGATAGCTCCCTGCGAAACGGAATGTTGACCTCGACCTCGCCATCAAGATGACGGAGGAACGTGACCTCCTCGACGCCCAGAATCTTCGCGGCGGCGAGCTGCTCGGCCTCGCGGGCCGCGGCAAGCTGCTCAGGAGTGGCGCTGCGGTCATCGGTCCCCTTGTCGCCGCTGGTGGCGAGCACGTACTGCGCGCGGTAGCCGCTCCGGACGAAGCGCGCGATTGTTCCCGAGCAGATGAACTCGGCGTCATCCGGGTGGGCGAAGATCGCCATGACGCGGGGTCGGGAATCGTGGCTGAGCGTATGCTGAGAGTCGGTCATGCCGGGATTATCCTCCACAGGGGCAGCTTCGGAGATGTGATCGCTGATGGGCGAAGGCGCGGCTGCCTCGCATGCGCAAGGCTCCCGCGGCTGTCGCTGCCAGCATACCAGCAGGCGCGCTGATGCGGCAAGGTGGGGCGGATGGAACCAGAAGGCGCGAGAAGTACGTCGGCCGCCTATCTGCGCCTTGCTTTGACTCTGCAGTGTCCGTGAACTCGAAGAGACGTTCTTCCGTATAGTCCTTATGACGCCTGGCGTCGTGGCTGGCGCTTCGGCGGGCGCTCGTGGACATCCGGCGGCGCCAGAGCGACCCACCGCGCTCTTGACTCCTTTCTATATGATACGCTACCGTGGCTGTGCGTGAGCACGCCGCCTCGGCATCCTACGGTGAGGGTAGCGCACTGGCGCATACATGCGCGCTGGGATGGCCTGTGCGTCGACTTCGCGACGCGAGCCGCCATTCGGCGCGGTTGTATCCGACAGCGCTCTGGTTCGCGATAGAACTGTCGCGACGGCACGCTCAATCTGTGTGACGAGAGATGACCACTGAAGACTAGAGTGAGGATACGCCGATGAGGCTGATGGCACGGTGGCGTGTGGCGCTGGTTGTGGCGCTGATGGCCGCGACCCTTGTGGCATGCGCTGCGCCGAGTGTGGTGGTGAAGCAGACGACGCCGGGCGGATCGACGGAGACTGCTCCGAGCGTTAGCTGCGGAGGCTGTTCGGTCTATACTCCTCAGCAGATGCGCGCCGCGTACGGCTTGACCTCGCTCTACGACAGTGGCAAACAAGGCCAGGGCCAGACAGTCGTGATCATTGACTCGTATGGCAGCCCGACCCTCCAGCAAGATGTCGCTACCTTTGATCAGCAATTCAATCTGCCAGCGGTCAAGCTGCAGGTGCTTAGCCCCCTCGGAACAGTTCCCTTCAACCGGAATAATTCGGAGATGCAGGGCTGGCAGGGCGAAACGACGCTCGATGTCGAGATGGTCCATGCCATCGCGCCGCAGGCCAGCATTGTCGTGCTGACCAGTCCCGTGGACGAGACAGAGGGCGTCGCTGGCCTGCCGCAGTTCCTCCAACTGGAGCAGTATGCGGTGAGCCATCACCTTGGCTCGATCGTCTCGCAGAGCTGGGCGGCCTCGGAAGTCTCGCTAAATGATGCGGCTGGCCAGGCTGAGCTGGCGCAGTGGAACACCTTCTATCAGCAAGCGACGACGCAGCAGGGCGTCACATTCTTCGGCAGCTCTGGCGATAATGGCGCCACCGACTACACTGACGCCTCGCTCAACAACCTCTCCTCGACGGCGACGACCAGCTTCCCGGATGACAGCCCGTGGGTGACGGCGGTTGGCGGCACGACGCTCACGCCCAATGGCTCAACCTATAGCGAGGTGGTCTGGAATAGCGGAGGAGGCGCCAGCGGCGGCGGTGTCAGTCAGTTCTACTCCACGCCGTCGTTCCAGCAGGGGCTGCCGCAAAGCGACCAGCAGATCCTCCACGGCAATCGTGGCGTGCCCGATGTCGCGGCGGCGGCTGACCCCAGCACTGGCCTCGCGATCTACTACGCTGGCCAGTGGACGTTGGCGGGCGGCACTAGCGCGGCGGCGCCCCTCTGGGCGGGTGTCATGGCCATCGCGGATCAGGTCGCTGGACGCCCGCTCGGGTACATCAATCCCGCGCTCTATAAGATCGGCGCGTCGTCGCAGTATCAGAGCGCATTCCATGATGTGACTGAGGGTAACAACAACTTCTCGGGCAAGGGCGTTCAGGTGCAAGGCTACTCAGCGGCGACGGGCTGGGATCCCGTCACTGGCCTTGGCTCGCCCAATTCCGCCAATCTCATTCCTTTGCTGATTCAAGACAGCCAGGCTGGCTGATACAGGCGCAGCGGCGCCATTCACAATGACGCCATTGAGAGACAGATGTGGGCCAGGCGTGAAGCGGGTCATCCCGACGCGCGCCTGGCCCACATCTCATTGCGCTGCGTGAGCGCGCCCGACATTCGCTACTTCGGCTGGCTGTTTACCCAGGCGAGTACGTCGGCGGCATGTCCCTCAGGCTTGACCTTCTCCCAGACGTGGCCAATGGTCCCATCGGGGAGAATCAGAAAGCTGGTCCGCGCCATCGACATGTAGGTTTTGCCATACATGCTCTTCTCCACCCAGACGCCATAGCGCTGGGCCACCTCGCCGCCGAGATCGGCCAGTAGCGGGAAGGGCAGGTGATATTTGCTGGTGAACTTCTGGTGCGACTTCACATCGTCGCGGCTAACCCCCAGCACGACGACACCGCGCGCCTGCAGGTCGCCCCAGGCGTCGCGGAAGGCGCAAGCCTCGGTGGTGCAGCCAGGAGTGTCGTCCTTGGGATAGAAGTAGAGCAGCACGGTCTTGCCGCGCAGATCGGCCAGGTGGACCTCTGAGCCGTCAGTGGCGGGTAGGGTGAAATCAGGCGCCTCGCTTCCGACGGGTGGAATAGCGGTTTCCGTTTCGGCCATGGGCTATCTCTCCTCACATCTCTGGTTCGTCGTGTCTCGCACACTGCTGAGAGTATACTGCCGTCTCGCCCCTCGCCGTCCATCGCGCCCAGGCTGATTCCAGGCTAATACCAGGCATTCGCTCGCGTTCGTTGGCGCTTCAGGCGTATGCGCGGCGCCGCATCAGTCGGCGCTTGACGATCTCGACGAGCGCGAGATAGATGACGACAGCGACCAGCAGGAAGAGGAAGAAGAGCGGCGGCAAGGGTGTGAACCCAAGTAGAGACGCCAATGGCGTGAACGGGAGCAGCATGCCGCACAACACAATCACCAATGTGGTCACGGTGAGTGGGCGGCTTGGTCGGCTGCGTAGCGGATTGCCGCCCGTGCGGATGATGAACAGCACGAGCACCTGTGTGGCGAGTGACTCCACAAACCAGCCAGTGTGGAACAGCGCCTCCGAGGCATGGAAGACATTCAGCAGCGCCCAGAAGGTCAGGAAATCAAAGATCGAGCTGATTGGCCCAATATAGAGCATGAAGTCGCGGATGAGGCCAATGTTCCACCGATGCGGCTTCTCGATAAACGTGGCGTCGACGTTGTCGGAGGGAATCGTGACCTGAGAGAGGTCGTAGAGAAAGTTGTTGAGCAGAATTTGGGTAGGCAGCATCGGCAGAAATGGCAAGAAGAGCGCTGCGCCCGCCATGCTAAACATATTGCCAAAGTTCGAGCTGGTGCCCATGAGCAGATACTTCATCACATTGCCGAACGCCTTACGTCCCTCCAGTACGCCCTGCTGCAAGACCTGAAGGCCGCGCTCCAGCAAGATGATATCCGCCGCGTCTCTGGCGACATCTACCGCGCTCGCCACCGAGATTCCCACGTCGGCCACATGCAGTGACGGCGCGTCGTTGATGCCATCTCCCAGGAACCCGACGACATGCTTGCGCGCCTTGAGCGCCAGGATAATGCGGTTCTTCTGCGCGGGCGTCACACGGGCAAAGATGGTCGTCTGCTCCGCGACATGTTGCAGAGCCGTGTCACTCAACCGCTCGATGTCGTCGCCTAGCACAAGATGGCTTGTGTCCAGACCCACCTGCGTACAGATGTGGCGCGCGACCAGGTCATTGTCACCGGTGAGGATTTTGACCTCGACCCCATCGCGGCGCAGCGCTTCCAGCGTCTCATGCGCGCCCTCAATAGGAGGATCGATGAAGGCGACGAAGCCCACCAGTGTCATTGCGCCCTCATCCGCCAATTGATAGGATGATTGGGCGGGCACGTTGCGAGAGGCGACCGCCAGCACGCGATAGCCGAGCGCGCTGAGATTCTGGTAGGTCGCCTCACACTGTCGCTTCGCATCATCGTCGAGGCGCCGCACAGCGCCCTCCGACTCATACGAGGCGCATACCTGCAACACGCTCTCTGGGGCGCCTTTCGTGATCAGCAGGCGCTCGTCGCCGCGTTGCGCGACCACGGAGAGGCGTCTGCGCTCGAAATCAAACGGTAGCTCATCCAGCTTGTGATAGGCGCTCAGGTCTGGCTGATCATGCCGCAGAATCGCCGCATCAAGCGGGCTTCTGATCCCCGTGTCAAAGTTGCTGTTGAGCTGGGCGAGCAACAGTACCCGCTCTGAGGTGGCGCCAAGTGAATCGATATGCTGGTCGAGAATCATCTCACCAGTTGTCAGCGTCCCGGTCTTGTCGCTGCACAGGATGTCCATGCTGCCGAAGTTCTGAATGGCGGGCAGATGTTTTACGATGACTTTGCGCTTGGCCATCCGCAAGGCGCCCTGCCCCAGGGTCACGGTCGTGATCATCGGCAGGAATTCCGGTGTCAGGCCTACCGCCAGCGCCACCGCAAAGAGCAGCGACTCCAGGGCTGGCCGGTGAAACGCCAGGTTGATGACGAGTACAAACAGCACGAGGAAGGTGACCGTTTGCATGATGAGCAAGCCAAAGCGACGGATGCCACGGTCGAACTCCATCTCAGGCGGCTTTTTCGCCAGGCGCAACACGATGTCGCCGAAGGTCGTCGCTCGACCAGTGGCTGTCACGATGGCCGTCGCCGTGCCGCTAACGACTGATGCGCCAAGCAGCGCCATATAGGATGCGTCAGCTAGCGCGCGTGGCTCCGTGTCCGAATCCTGCGCCGACTTCGCCACGGGCATCGATTCGCCCGTCAGCGCCGATTGCTGAAGGTGCAGGTCGCGGGCCTCGATGAGTCGCGTATCCGCGGGTACGAGGTCGCCCGCCGCGAGACGGATGACGTCGCCCGGCACGAGCGTGCGACGCTGGAGGTCATTCCATGCGCCGTCACGTAAGACTGAGCAGGTAGGTGTCACCTGGGCGCGCAGTCTTTCGGCTGCGGCTTGCGAGCGATACGTCTGAAGGAAGTTGATTACGACACTCAGCAGCACCATCAGCGCGATGATGGCTGCGTTGAGCCCCTGGCCAAGCGCCGCCGAGATGAGGCTGGCGACCAGCAGAATGATGACCAGTGGATTCAGGAGAAAGCTCAGAAACTGCGCGATGGCTGCAAAGCGTTGCGGAGGCGCAGGCTCATTCGCGCCAAATTGCGCCAGCCGCCGCTGCGCCTCTGCGGTGGTTAGCCCGTTTTTGGTAGCCTGAAGCTGCGCGAGTGTGGCGGAAAGTTGGTTGTAGGGCGGCGTCTGTTGTTTCTCAGCGCGTTGCGTCAGAGATGGATGATCACGCATGGCCGCCTCCCAGACGCTCTGCGCACAGAATGCGCTCGTAGGGTCACATGCCGCTCCATGAACGTATACGCGCCACACATCTCAGCGGTCTCACGAAAGGCAGGGAGGCGGTCACTGGGGAGTCACGAGCGCATGCGAAGGCGCAACCGTCGCTTGCCCTGAGCGCACCCCACCAGCGGATCGAGAGCGGCAGCTAGATCAGATGCAAGGCTGTGGCGGCGCGTTCGAGTGGCTCGCGGAACTGCGGCGCGGCGATCTGGATGAGCCTGCGAGCGCGCTCAGCGAGATCACGGCCGTGCAGCGCGGCGATGCCATATTCCGTCACGACGTAATGTACATGCGCCCGCGAGGTCGTGACCGCCGCGCCCGGCGTGAGCAGCGGCATGATGCGCGAGACCATTCCGTCAATCGGCTCGATGGCGCACTCGGGTGGGATGGCGAACGCGGAGAAGGCGTCGCGCGCCAGGGATGTGTTGGCGCGAGCGGTGGCGGGCATCGCGATGATGGGGCGTCCACGCGGTGACAGCGCGGCGCCGCGCATGAAGTCCATCTGGCCGCCAACGCCGCTGTAGAGCGTGACGCCTAGCGACTCGGCGCAGACTTGCCCGGTCAGGTCCACCTGAATCGCGCTGTTGATGGCGACCATATGCTCGAATTGGCGAATGATGGTGGAGTTGTTCGTGTAGTCCGACGGGCGAAGCTCCACCATCGGATTGTCGTCGATGAAGTCGAGCAGGCGACGTGACCCAATGACGAAGCTCGCCACGATCTTGTCGCGATCCCGCGTCTTGCGCGCGCCGGTGATGACGCCTTTCTGGACCAGCTCCATCACACCATCTGAAAACATCTCCGTGTGGACGCCCAGGTTTTTTCGGTCAGATAGCGCCTGGAGCGCCGCGTCGGGTATCGCCCCGATGCCGAGCTGCAACGTGGCGCCATCATCCACAAGTTCGGCGATGTGCTGGCCGATGCGCTGCTGTGTCGCGTCCGGTCGCTTGCTCTCGACTTCATAGAGTGGGTGGTCCCATTGGACGGCGTGGTCCAGCCGTGAGATGTGGACAAAGCCGCTGCCGTGTGTACGTGGGACCTGCGGATTGACGAGCGCGACAACGTGCTTGGCGGTATCGACGGCCGCGCGCGTGACGTCCACCGATGAGCCGAGTGAGCAGTAGCCGTGACCGTCGGGCGGTGACACCTGGATGAACGCGACATCGATGGGTAGCTCCCCACCCGGCGCGAAGAGCGCGGGCACATCGGAGAGGAAGACGGGGGTATAGCTGGCCCGGCCCGCGTTGACGGCAGCACGGGTATTCTCAGCGACGAAGAGCGCTCGCAGCTTGAAATGCCCCTCCCAGCGCGCATCTGTGTAGGGTGTCGGTCCATAGGTGTGCAGGTGGACGAGCTCAACGTCTCGTAGCTCAATGCCGCGCTCGACCAGCGCCTCGATCAGCGCGGTCGGCGTCGCGCAGGCTCCTTGCACGTAGACGCGCTGGCCCGAATGGACGACCTGCACAGCCTCCTGTGGACTGCTGAAGATGACACGGCTGTTGTCTCTCACAAGTACCTGTCCCTTGTTCTTCATCGCGGCGCTGCCGCCCACGTCGCCCCAACTCGCGCGACTTCCACACTACTACCTTACCAGCCTTGGCCCAGGTTTGGTCGAGCCGAACGGCGTATTTTGAAGGTACGAAGTCACGCGCAGCGCGGTTGTGAGTGAGTTGTGAGCCTGTGTCGACATATAGTGATCGATGCCCCAGCGCCTGCGCGCATAGACATAGCCCCCGCTCCAGCGACGCCAGAGCGGGGGCTATGTCTATGCGGTCACACGGCTGAGAGACGCCAGGGTGAGCGCTAGTGGACAAACGCGTTGAAGAGGCTGCTCGCGCCGACGCCGACCTGCGCCATCAGCGGGCCAAAGACGATGGTCAGCGCGATGACACCCACCACCGCGATCGCCATTGTCAGCCCGACTGACACGGGCGTCTGTACAAAGTCATGCTTCGGCGAGTCAACCACGTACATGCGCCAGACCACGTTGGCATAGTAGGCGATCGAGACGGCGCTCATCAGCAGGCCGATGATGACCAGCGCGGTCATGCCCGACCCCTGACCCCAGGCCGCCCAGAAGATGACCAGCTTGCTCAGGAATCCAGCCATTGGCGGGATGCCCGCTAGCGCGAGCAGGCAGATCGCCGTTCCCGCCGCGATCCACGGCGAGCGGCGGCCAAATCCGTCGAAGTCACGGATGTTCTCGCGTCCCGTCGCGTCGGCCAGCGCGATGATGCCCGTGAATGCGCCGATGTTCGTCACGACGTAGACAAAGAGGAACATCAGCATGGCCTGGTTGCCAGTCGCCGACTTGTGGATGATGAGCGCCGCGAAGCCGACCAGCAGGTAGCCCGCCTGGCCGATACTGCTATAAGCCATCATGCGCTTGATGTTCGTCTGGAGCAGCGCGCCGACGTTGCCGACGATCATCGTCAGCGCGGCGACGACTGCCACCATGACCCACAGATAGTTGCTGTTCAGCGCCACCAGGCCGCCAAAGACGAAGACTCGCAGCAGCGCCGCGAAGCCCGCCGCCTTCGAGCCAACAGAGAAGAACAGCGTCGAAGGGGTTGGCGCGCCTTCGTAGATGTCAGGCGCCCACATGTGGAACGGAACCGCCGATACCTTGAAGCCGAAGCCCGCGAAGACGAAAACTTCGCCGACGATCAGCAACAGATTGCCGGTATGCAGCACACTCGTCGTCGCTTTGGCGATCTCGATCAGATCGGTCGTGCCAGTCGCGCCATAGAGCAGCGTCATGCCATAGAGCAGAATCGCTGACGACATCGCGCCGAGCAGCACATACTTGACCGCCGCTTCCGCCGAGCGTGTGTCTGTGCGCGACAGGCCAGCCAGGATGTAGAGCGGGATGCTCGTCAGCTCCAGCGAGATGTAGATGGTGATCAGCTCGCCCGATCCGCCCATCAGCATCATGCCCGCCAACGACATGAGGATGATGCTGTAATACTCACCCGGCGTGGCGCGCAGATACTTCTCGACGTAGCGATACGAGACGAGAATCACGCAGAAGCCGATCAGCAGGAACAGCAGCTTGAAGAAGATCGCGTAGGTATCCACCACCAACATGCCGTAGAAGCCAGTGGTAGCGCGCGACCCAAACGTATTGAACGCCAGCGAGAATGTCAGCGCCAGCGGAATCACCAGGCCGATGAGCGCTGTGGCCCATACAACCGTTTTGCGCCGCGTCACAAGGTCAAGCCCCAGCACGACAAAGCTCAGCAAGGTCACGCTCAGCTCAGGCGAGAGGAGCCAGATTTGCGGCAGACCTATCGTTGATGTCACGGTACGCTCCCAGGTCTCTCAGCTCTAGCGAGCAACTAGCGCGCTCATGCTGTGCAACATCTGTTGCAGGCTTGGCGTGAGCAGGTCAACCATCGGCTTCGGATAGATGCCCACGAAGAGGATCACCACCGTCAGCGCGATCAGCGGGAAGGCTTCAAGCGCGGTCGCATCGGTCAGCCAGTCCCACTTCATATTTAGCGGCCCGTAGAACGAGCGCTTGAGCATCCAGAGCAGGTACCCCGCCGTCAGCACGACGCCGAACGCGGCCAGAATCGTCGCAAGTGGCAGTGTCGCGTACGAGCCGGTGAAGACAAGGTATTCAGCGACGAAGCCGCTCAGGCCGGGCAGGCCCAGCGAAGCGAAACACGCTACCGAGAAGAGCAGCATCAGCGCCGGCATGCGCTTGCCGATGCCGCCGAACACATCGATGTCGCGGGTATGCGCCTTGTCGTAGAGCACGCCGACTGAGAAGAACAGCATGCCCGTGATCGTGCCATGCGTGAACATCTGCAGGGTCGCGCCCGTCAGCGCCGCCTGGCGAAAAGCCATGCTGACCGAGCCTGCCGCAGCGGCAGCCGCGACCCCCAGCAGCACGTAGCCCATGTGGCTCACGCTGGAGTACGCGATCATGCGCTTCATGTCCTTCTGGACCATCGAAGCGCCAGCGCCCCAGAGGACATTGATCGCGGCCAGGATGCCAAGCACTGGCGCAAACTCCATCGCGCCGTGGGGCGCGAAGCCCAGGCAGATGCGAATCAGGCCATAGGCGCCCATCTTCAGCAGCACACCCGCCAGCAGCACGCTGACTGCCGTTGGCGCCTCCGTATGGGCATCTGGCAGCCAGGTATGCACTGGCCACATTGGGATCTTCACCGCAAAGCCGACGAAGAGCAGCAGGAAGATCGCCAGCGCCAGCGAGACACTGCCGCCGAAGAATGGCAGCGAGCCCGCCAGGCTCGGCGCCGTCTGCGCAAAATGCTGGAATGAGGCATTCTGGCCGCCCGTCTGGAAGTAGATCAGGAAGATGCCCGCGAGGGTGAAGGCCGAGCCGACCAGTGTGTAGATCAGGAACTTCCACGCGGCGTATTCGCGCCGCTGGCCGCCCCAGATGCCAATCAGCAGGAACATCGGAATCAGCTCGATCTCCCAGAACAGGATGAACAAGAAGAGATCGAATGCGGCGAAGACGCCCATGACGCCCGTTTCGAGGATGAGCAGCATCGCGAAGTAGAACCGCGCGCGCTTCTCCATCTTCCACGAGCCGATGACCGCCAGGAACGAGAGCAGGCCGTTCAGGATGAGCATCGGCATGCTCAAACCATCAGTCCCGAGCGCGTAGTCCACTTTGAAGTGGAGCGCGCCAATCGCGACATTGATCCACGGCGCATTGATGTACCACTGCGGGTCCGTCACCGAGCCGAAGTTCGGTGAACCGGAGCCGAGCAGGCCAAAGTAGAGCCAGAGGCTCAGCAGGAACACCGCTCCAGTAAAGACCGCTGCGATCCACCGCGCGGCGCGGTCAGGCGCGAGCAGGGTGATAAGGCCAGCGACCAGCGGCAGGAAGACAATCGCAGTCAGCAGCATAACGCTTTCCTATCCTCCCCGCCTATCGCACGAACGCGCCGGTGGCGATGAAGACCGCCAACGCGATAATCAGCGCGCCTCCGAAGATCGCAGCGCCGTAATTTTGCAGCACGCCCGTCTCCGTACGTCGTGTCGCGTCGCCGATGCGCCGCACCGACGATGCCGAGCCATTCACGATGCCATCCACCACGTACTTGTCGAAGGCGACGGCGCCATTGGAGAGGCCCAGCACGATGTACTTGATGACCCAGTCGTAGAACTCATCGATGTAGAACTTGTTGATGAGCAGGATGTAGATCGAGCGGCCAACTGGATTGCTGGTGAAGGCTTTCGCCGGAATGATCTCCATGCCGTACACGATCCACGCGAGGCCGATGCCGACGACCGCTAGCGCGATGCCCACGTAGGTCAACGGGTCTGTGAAGGGACTCGCATAGACCTCTGTGGTACCGGTAAGGAAACTCGCGAAGCCGTTGTTGATGCTCCAGAAGCCGAGCAGAGCCGCCGGGAAGGCCAGCAGAATCAGTGGCAGCGTCATCACCCAGGGCGACTCGTGTGGATGCGCTTCGCCGCGATACTGCCGGTCGCCACCCCATATGCCAGCGAACGCGCCGCCCTTGCCACCAAAGGTCATGAAGTACAGGCGGAACATGTAGAAGGCGGTCAGGAACGCGGTGAAGAGCGTTAGCCCGTAGAACCAGTAGTTGCCACCATGCGCCGTTCCGTAGCTGAAGGCCTCGCCGATGATGGCGTCCTTACTGAAGAAGCCGGAGAACGGTGGGACGCCGGAGATGGAGAGCGTGGCGATCAGGAATGTGAACGCCGTGATCGGCATGTACTTCGCCAGGCCACCCATCTTGCGCATGTCCTGATTGCCCGCGACGGCGTGAATCACGCTGCCGGACCCCAGGAAGAGCAGCGCCTTGAAGAAGGCGTGGGTGAACAGATGGAAGATGCCCAGTGAGTTGTTGGGGCCGACTGCCAGACCGACGAACATATAGCCAAGCTGGCTGACTGTGGAGTAGGCCAGCACCTTCTTGATGTCGTTCTGCGCCAGGGCGATGACCGCCGCGAAGATCGCCGTGAAGGAGCCGACCCAGCCGACGACCTCCAGCGATTGCGGCCCAGCGACATGCGAGTAGAGCGGGAAGAAGCGCGCGACCAGATAGACGCCCGCGGCCACCATCGTCGCCGCGTGGATCAGCGCGCTCACCGGCGTCGGGCCAGCCATCGCGTCCGGCAGCCAGACGTGCAGCGGGAACTGCGCCGACTTGCCCACCGCGCCACAGAAGATCAGAATCATCGCCAGGGTGACGGTGAACTGGTCAACGTGCTGGTAGGTCGCTGGATTGTTCAACGTGGAGAAGGTGAACGTGCCTGTGGCGAGGAAGAGCATCAGGATGCCAATCAGCATGCCGAAGTCGCCAAAGCGCGTGGTCACGAACGCCTTGAGCGCCGCCGCCGGTGGGTAGGGGATGTCTGATCCGGCTGGCGGAGGCGCCTGATCGAACCAGAAGCCGATCAGCAGATAGGATGACAGGCCGACCAGCTCCCAGCCGATGAAGAGGACCAGGATGTTCGCGCCTAGCACCAGAATCAGCATGGAGACGGTGAAGAGAGCTAGCTCCATGAAGAAGCGCGAGAAGCCCAGGTCGCCCGCGAGATAGCCGATGGAGTAGAGGTGCACGAGCATCGAAACGCCCGTCACGACGACCAGCATCACCGCTGTCAGCGGGTCTACCCGGAAGTCAATCACGTAGCGCAGCGATCCAAACGTAAACCAGTCCCACAGGTGAGCGGTGTAGCCGTTCGTCTGCAGCAGTGGCGTGGTGAGGAACTGGAAGAAGATGGCGAGCGATAGTCCGAATGCGCCAACCATAGCGATGACGGCGATGACCGCGCCCGCCAACCCCCAGGTGGTCGTGATGCCGCCGTGGCCGTGGCCGCCTGTGCCGCTATCGTCGTGTGCGGCGCCAGGGCCATGCGTCTCAGCCTGCTCGTGACCCGCCGCGGTTCCGGCGAGGTTGTGTCCGCCGCTTCCACCAGTCGGGCGTAGGCCAGCTTTGCGTTGCGCGGCGACATCCAGTGGGCGTGTCACACAGAAGATGATGACCAGCGCCACTAAAGGCAGCAGCGGGATCACCGGGACGAACTCTACGGGACTCATGCATCCGCTCCGTTACTCAGCGTCAGCGCCTGCGCGCCTGATCGGATGTCATCCATTACTGTCATCCATTACCAGCGCATCAGGTTGATCTGGCCGACGTCAATCGTAGACCGGCGCCTGTAGATGGCAATGATCATGGCCAGCGCGACCGCGGCTTCCGCAGCGGCCACCGTGATGATGAAGATGGCGAATATCTGTCCAGTCAACCGCTCTCCGTGGCCCGCCGAGCCCGTAAAGGACTGGAATGCCGAGGCATACGCGACGAGCGTGATGTTGACCGCGTTGAGCATGATTTCAATGCTCATCAGAATCGTGACGGCGTTGCGTTTGCTCAGCGCGCCAAAGAGGCCGATACAAAAGACCACCGCGCCGAGCACGAGGAATGAGTTCAGCGTGACCATGCGTCTATCCTCTCCCGTCCGCGCTACTCTTCGCGGCCAATGACAATCGCCCCGATGATCGCAACGAGCAGCACGACCGATGCGATTTCGAAGGGCAACACGTAGCTGTAGTTGAAGGGGCTGTAGAGGAGCTGACCAATGCGTGCGACTGAGCCGCCGCCATTGATCGCGTTCGCCATATTCGCTGACGCGTTCGGACTGGCGACGGCCATCTCACTGGCGCCAACTGTGAAAATCAGTCCGGCTGCCAGAGCAATTGAGATGACGGCCGCGAGTCCGGTCTGGCCCGAGAATGGGCTCGACGTACGCGACATGGCGTTCTGGGTGAGCATGATGGCGAAGAGGACGAGAATCGTCACAGCGCCTGCATAGATGAGGATCTGCACAATCGCGATGAACTCGGCGTTGAGCAGCACATACACCCCGGCGGCGGACCCAAATACGAGCGCCAGGAAGAGCGCCGCATGGACGATGTTGCGCAGCATGACCACCGCGAGCGATGAGCCTACGAGGATCACCGCGATCACGTAGAACGCCACAGTAGCGATATTGACGGACATGTCGAAGTTATCCCTCCACGTGCGGGAATCCCGCCCCAGTGGCGTCTCTCGTGGCTCCGGCGCACCGCGCTGACATGGGGCGCCAGCGTGCAGCAAGTCCGGAACGAGCGCCATCTGTGATTGTATCACTGGCGTCAATTGTGACGCATGCTCATCCGTACTAAGGGCATGCGTTCATGGGCGTGATCCGAGGCGCCACTCCCTGTTGGCGTGACCTTGAGTCTGTGGCCTTTTCCTCCCTCTACAACGGCTGGGGAACGCGCGCCGCCACGGTCCCCGCGCGATATCACTAGAGGGAGTTTCAGCGCCAGCATAGTACGATTGAGCAGCGTTCGACTCGTTGCGGTGGGACGGGCTGCGGGTCAGGCGGAATAGCATAGAGACGCCAGAATGGATGCGGGACAGCGGCTATAGCTCCTATATAAGTGGCAGGGCGCACAGAGAGCGTGCTACACTGGGCGCAGTTCTGGTTTCTAGCGGGCGATGTTTGCGCAGCGAGGAGTCAGTTGCATGCCAGCGGGGATGGTTGGGCATCTATGGCGCGCGCTGCGTCATGCGTCGGGCAAGATTCTGACGTATGCTGGCGTGTCGTGCCTGTTGGCGGCGCTCGTGGTCGAGCTGGTCGCGTATCTGGCGGCTGGACCAGGCGCATTGACGACCCCGGCGACCCACCTGGCCGCAGCGGCGCTGGCGCTGGCAGTGGGCTATGCGGTGGGCTTTACGACCCTCATCGCAGAGACGATTTCCTTGCTCGCCCATGGGTCGCTCGATCTGGAGCGGGCGGGCGTCGCCAGCATTGAGAGGCTTGAGAGGATCGAACAGCCGTAGTGAGCGATCAACCCTCGTCCGATGCCTTGATTGGAATGTGGCTCGGCTCGTGCCGTATCGAGCGCCGCCTGGGCGCCGGTGGCATGAGCGCGGTCTACCTTGCGCAGCAGGAGCGTCCACGACGCTACGTCGCAGTCAAGGTGTTGCGCCCGCAGCTGCTTGCCGATGCGCGCCAATGGCCGCTGTTTCTGGCGCGCTTTCGCCGTGAGGCCGATGCGACCGCGGCGCTCGATCACGCCAACATCGTGCCGATCTATGAGTTCGGTGAGCAGGATGATCTGGCGTACCTCGTCATGCCGTATCTGCCTGATGGTTCACTCGCGGAGCTGCTCGCACACAAAGGGCCGCTGCCCATCCCTCAGGCGCTGGCCTATGTGGATCAAATCGCCAGCGCGCTTGACTACGCGCATCAGCATGGCATCGTGCATCGCGATGTGAAGCCATCGAACCTGCTGTTGCATCCTGATGGCCGCCTATTGCTCGCGGACTTTGGCATCGCGCGGCCGCTCGATCAGCGGGAGTTGCCAACCATCGCCCTGACGACCGATGCGGGAGACGATGCTGGGTTGACAGTCAGTGGTGTCGCGCTGGGAACGCCCGACTACATGTCGCCGGAGCAGATTCGCGGTGAACGGGTTGGCCCAGCAGCCGACATCTACGCGCTCGGCGTCGTCAGCTATGCGATGCTCACTGGACGCTCGCCTTTTGGTGGAGCGCCGACGATGCAGGTGCTCGCGCGCCAACTCAACGATCCACCCCCGCCGCTGCGCCTTGCGCGCCCAGATGCGCCTGCGCAACTCGAAGAAGTCATCTTCTGGGCGTTGGCGAAAGATGCGAGTGATCGTCCGCCCTCTGCGAGCGCGTTCGCTCAGGCGATGCGCGACGGCGCTCGCGGCGCGGCGGGAGCCCTCTGGAAGCGCGCCGCTGGCCTGGGCGCATCGCTCGCCAGCTATCGCGGCGGCGCGGAGCCACTTGCGGCTCCGATAGCTCCGATAGCTGCGGCGGGTATGGCGGGCGCAGCGGCTGCTGGCGACGCGACCCTCTGGGATGCTTCCTACCACGGGCCGGAATCGCGTCGGCAGTTCGATCGCTCATTCGCGGCGGGCGCATCCGGTGGCGCAGGCGCGAGGGCATGGCCTGGCGCGCGGGTCGCGGCGAGCGGCGGCAGGCGACGGGGATCAGGCATTCCGGCGCCGCTCCTCGCTGCCGTTGGCCTGGCGCTGGTCGTGCTGATCATCATGGGCGTGGTCGTAGCCAACGCGCTGGGCAGTAGCCTGTCTGCATTCGGCGGGAACACGGGCGGCCGATCCGGCGCGGGAGCGATCCCGACCGCTACGATGACCGCGACACCCTCACCTAGCCCCACGGCTACGCCGCCGGCAGACTGGCTCACAGTCACGCCTGACTCGCTGGATCTCACCTGCAAGAAGCCCAACAAGACACAGTATGTGCGCCTCTCGAATATCGGTCCTTCGCCGATTCGCTGGACAGCACAGCTCCCCGACTCACCGGGCATACAGTTGAGCTCAAGTCAGGGCAGGTTAGAGCCAAATAAGACAGTCACCATCAGCGTGACGAATACGTCGCTGATCGAGACGCATCAAGATCAGATTCAGTTCACGCCAGACAGTGACAGCGCAGGCGCGCCAGCAGTGGTGAACTACACGACGCAAGCCTGCTTCATTCCCCAGGGATAGCGCGTCATGCGCCGCCATCCGGGGTGGCGTAGAGCGCGCTCTCACCATACTTCGCCGCGATGCGCAGCAAGTGCCGCTCACCATACTCTGAGGGCAGATAGACCAGCGCGTCTTGGGGCAGAGTCGCCCCAGGCGCCCGCTCCGCCAGCACATCTTCCATCGCCAGCAGCTCGCCGAGCCGTGCGCCGCTCACAATCCGACGCAACGCCGCCAGTGGCAGCCAGAGGAGCGCCGAGATGATCGCTGGATCGAGCGCCGCATCGCCCGTCGTGGTCGCACGGTAGACCTCGATGGCGATGAGGCGTGGCGGCTGTACTGTCTCCGGCTCTTTGGGCGCCATGCGCTCGAAGCGCAGGAACGGCGCGGCGCCGGGGTCTGTCGCGAGGGCGCGATCGACGGCATGCTGGGGCGATGGTCCATACGTCCAGCGCGTTGGCAGCGGCGTGGCGGCCCGCCCAACGTAGGTGGCGCTGAGCGCGAGGACTTCCGCTTGCGGAGTTGCGCCATAGACATGCGCGACGCCGGGAAGCTCCAGCCGCGCTGTGCGCAAACCGTAGAGATCGCGCCACGCTGTCATCGGCGACAGCGCCAGGCCAAGCCGTCGATCACGCGCCATGAGTAGCGCGACGGAGGAGAGTTCGGTGGTTCGCATCGTCCACCTTCCCGATGTGCGCCCGCGTGTCTCCATTGCATCATGCGCCAAGGATAGTCCCCGCTAGAGGCCGAACGCCTGTGTGATCGCGGCGGTTATGTTCTGCGCGGCGACTGTCAGCGAAAGACCAAGCGCGAGCCCAAGGCCTGCCCAGACGTACGCACGGGCAAGCTGATGCGCTGCGACTCGGCGCGCTGGCCCAAACTGGCTGGCCATTAGACCTGTGACGCCAATGAGCGCGGCAGGCAGCGAGCTCAGCGCGAGCAACGCTCCCGGCCAGCCGCCACGCTCAACCGCGAGTGTCAATATGAGCGCATAGCTGGCCAGCAGCGCCAGCGCAGTCAGCAAGCTAGCCCAGCGTGAGCCAATCAGCGCAGCCAACACGTGGCCGTTGTATTTGCCTGCTGCCGCGACCCTTCGCGCTTCGATCACCGCGAACGCCATGCCACCAATAGCGGCGGCAAGGAGCCAGTCGTGGGAATTCATCCGCTGGCCCTGCGCCAGGATGGTCAACGCGACCTGCCCGGACCCCAGACAGGCTGGAGCGATGATCTCGTCGAGCGGTGCGATGCGCTGCCGCACGACCTCCACGCCATAGAGCCCCACGCCAACGACGCCGAGTCCCGCGGCGAGGAGCGCGGCAGGCGATCCCGCAAGGAAGATAGGCAGCGCGCAGACGGTCGCTAGCGCAAGCAGCGCCAGCCCCAGTCGCAGAGCGAATGGCCGCATCGCCGCATCGCTTGCCTCGCGTGAGCCACGTCGCTTCTCACTCCGCTCCTCAGCATGGGTCTCCGGGGAGTTGCGACCTTCCGATTCGTCGTCCTGACCATCTGGCGTGTCGTTACCGCGCTGCGACGTGATGAGCGCGCCGATACCCGCCAGTCCAAGTAGGCTCGCTAGCAAGGTGAACAGTGCGACAGCCCAGTGAACCGAGACGCCTTGAGCCACGAGCAGAGCAATCGCGCAGAGTACGGGCGGCGCCGCCAGCGGCAGCGTCTCTGGATGAATCACCTGGCCGGCGCCATCGAATCTGGCGAGGAGCGCGCGAGCTATGAACCGGGCGTCACTGAGCGCGTCGCCCAGGGCGCCGGGTCCAGGCTGGCGCTGTGTCGCCTCCGTGCTGGGAGTGTCGTTCAGCGCCAGCTGTGCTTCGGGCCGCGGGCTCTGATTCATCTCGTGCGCTCCTGACTGCTCTCCGCTGCTGTTATGGCTCGTTGTAAGGATTGTCCTGACCGGGTCGCTCATCCCAGCGCCCATGAGCTGGGCAAGCCAGCAGAGCATACAATATCTTACAACGGGCAGGCGGAATCAAACGCCACGAGGATGGGCTACGCACAGTGGTTATAAAACGCACAGCGTGAGCGCGCCGCCACTGGAGGTTGTGCGAGAACGTGGTGGCGCGACGTATATGGTTGCAGGAGAACGCGTGATGCCGCGATGGCTGCGCTAGCGGTCAGTCATCCGGCTCCAGTGGCGCAGGTCTTCCTCCACCTGCGCCAGCGCCTCGGTGAAGCGCGCCTGGGTGACACCGAGTGTGAAGTCGCCGCGCGTCTTCTCCAGAATGCCACGAGTGGCGTCGGTGGTGCGCCGCAGGTTGCCTGTGATCGCGTCAGGGAAGTCCAATGTGATGAGCAGGCTGTAGATCTCATCCATATCGCGCAGGATGTCTTCGCAGCCGTCGAGCTTGCCCTGGCGCATGCGGTCGAGCAGGTAGCGGCGAAGCTCGCCGGTAGCCTCGCCCAGCCCGTTGAGGTACGGTGACCACTCGATGCCCAGGTCTTGCGGCAGAGGCAGTGGGTGGCGCTGAATCAGGGATGCGGTCAGCGCGGCCTCGGCGTATTCCTTCTGTGCGTCGGCGATGAATCCCGCGTAGAAGATGTCGAGGTGGTCGCGCAGGTCGAGCGCCATGTCGTGCAGCAAGGCGCCCGCTTCGGCGATATTGCGATTGACCAGATCGAACTCATCGCGGTGTGCGGCGCGAATCGCGTTGGCGCACAGGCGAATGGCAGAGCGCGACTTCGGCAGAGCGCGCTCGCGCGCAGCATGCTTTGTGGCCAGGTAGTCGCTTGCGGCCTGGCCGATTGATTGCAAGTCCGACACGGTCCTCATCCCTCAGTTCCGGCCACTTCGGGCGCTCTATCGCATGCGCGTCGCGCTGAGCGCCCGCTCAAGTAGTTCTACGACTCGCCCAGCCCTTCTGTTACAGGGTTGTGTAACTGTTGCGCGCCCAATCCCTCGCGCCCTCAACAGTCCATTCTCAGCCGCTCCCCTCGCACACCGAGCGAGAGCAGGCACATATCCCAGTGTATACGGGCGTCTTGCGTGTGTCAAACACGCTGGGCGTCATCAGGCGCATCGCCGCGTGCGATGCGCCGCCTGTTCTGGAGGCCCATCAGACGCCGAGATAGGCCGCCCGCGCGCGGTCTACCGCCGCCAGTCGTTCGTCGCCAAGGCGGCGGTAGGCCTCGGCGCGCGCCGCGAAGGCCTGGGCCGCTTCTGGCTCGCGCTCGATCGCCCGGTCGAGCGCATTGAGCGCCTCACGCGAGCGGCCAATGGCGAGCAGCGCCAGCCCAAGGGTGAGCGGGCCGCGATAATCAGACGCGGCGCGCAACTCCATCAGCTCGCCCAGCGCCAGCGCATCGTGTGGCTGACGTCGCTCCAGCAGGATGCTCGCCTTGAGAAAGAGCGCGGCGCAGTCGTCGCTATCCGCCGCGAGGATGCGCTCGATGATCTCGAGCGCGCCTGTCCCGTCGCCAGCCGCATAGTGTCGCTGCGCCTCCGCAAGCGCCATCCGCGCGAGCAATTGACTGGCGCCGACTGTCAGTCGCGCCCCAGGCGCCGGGTTATCCGCCAATCGTAGCCGCGCGTAGGGCGCCTGATGCTCTGGATCGGGCGCGACTGTCACTGCCACGACCGTCCCCAGCTCCTCCAGGTCGATCTCCTGCCCGGCCATCAGGCGCTCGCCTTCAGCCAGTCTCTCGGCGACGTCCCGCAGGAATGCCTCAGCCTCCGCTCGTAGAGCTACCGGGACGTCCGCAAGGTCAAGCTCCGGTCTGCCAAACTTCTGTAGACCATGCGTATGTAGCCAGCGGCTGTCCGCGCCCCATGCCTCATCGTGTACGGCGATCTGTGTCGCCAGTGGGCCAGTGACCATCGCGCTGAGCTGGCCCGCTCCCCAGCCGGTCTGCGCCGCGGGATCAACAACCGCTCCAGCGGTCAAGCTGACAAACGCCCGCAGCACGCTCATCGTCCAGCGCATCGCGTCGGCGATGCGCTCCTCAGGCGTTTTCAAGCGGATATCGAAGTCGAGGACGCCGGAACGGAGGGTCTGCGCGTCCTCAGGGTCGAGGCGTCGGGTGATCTGGCCGAAGGCGCCAGCGCCCATCGCCCCCAGCGCCGGGGTAGCGTGCCGGGTGACGAAGATGCGCAGGCTCGCGTTGATGTTGGGCGCGCTCAGGCGATAGGCGCCCAGCCGGGTGTGCGGGGCGCCGGTAGCGACCGTGTCGACGGATTGATAGGTTGGGGCGCCCAATCCTGCCGCCACGAGCGTCTGCGAGACCGTCGCTTCGGCAGGCGCCTCCGCATACCGCGATACGAGCAGAAAATCGTTGGT
>DASQSS010000230.1:0-6226 GCA_035642255.1 Ktedonobacterales bacterium
AGGAGCGAATGAACAATCAGGCAAGAAGGATATAGCCGCCAGCGCTCAGCATGACGACCTCCTTACCGACGACACAGAGCCTCTCGATCCAACCTCCGCGTTGCAGCCGCAAGAGCGCCGCACGCTCGCTGACGCGCTTTATGGCGCGTTGCCCGTCTCGCGCTGGGCGCAGGCGCTGCTGGATCTGCCCGTCTTCGAACGGCTGGCGGGCGTCTCCCTCTCTGACGCGCCGGGCGAATTGCTGCTGGATCGGCCCTTCCCGTCGCGTCTCACCCATAGTCTGGGTGTCTACTACCTCACTCGCCAGGCACGCTCCCGCGACCGCGCGCTTCAGGCGGCTGCGCTGGCGCATGACCTGGGACATGGGCCGTTCTCGCATCTCACTGAGCCGCTGATGATCGAGCGGTTGGGGATGGGTCATGAGGAGCGCGGCGCTGTGCTGCTCCGGCAGGCGCTTGCGGAGCTGCGTGGCGCCTCCGCTCGACTGCTCGCCTGGCTCGATCCTGATGAGGTCACCGCGCTGATGCTCGGCGGCGGATCGGATGGCCGGGGCAAGCTGCTCAATGGCCTGATGGACTATGACAACCTCGACAACGTCGCGCGCTTCCTGCAGGCGTCTGGCCTGGGCGCCCCCAGCTACGATCCACGGGCGCTCGCGCGGGAGCTGCGTCTCATCGCGCCTGCCGCCGATGACGACGCGGCACACGAGCGCGAGCCATATGTGGCGCTCTCGCAGGACGCCGCATCTGAGGCGCGTGCATGGCTGGCTGACCGCAGGCGTGTCTATCGCTACCTCGGCGCAGGCGAGCGTAATCTCGCCATGCACGGCATGCTGCGCAAGGCGGTAGACCTCGCAGCGCAGGCCGGGGTGATCACCGAAAGCTTCTTTGATGCGACCGATGGAGAGGCGCTGGAGCTGCTGAGCGCATGCTCGTCGCTCGGCGCCGCCGTCCTCGCCGATGCCGTGCTGCGCGACGATCTCTTCATCCGTGTCTGGGAGGCCACGGCGCCCGAGCAGGCCAACGCCCTCACAGCGCTCTTCGCGCAGGGTGAGGCGCGGCTGGCCATCGAGGAGCGCGTGGCGACCGAGGCTGGCTTGTTGCCCTACGAAGTGACGCTGAACTACACGGTCGCGCGTGGCGAGCGAGAGCTGCCACCAATCATCACGAGCCAGCGCAAGCGCGCGGAGCCTGCCGCCAGTCAGGTCGCCGCGCCCGACATGCCAGACACGCCAGAGCGCACACTCACCCTGCTCGTCACCCGCTCCGCGGGTCGCGACTACATGCGCCGCGCTCGCATGGCCGCCGAACGGGCGCTCGGCGCGCTCGGCGCCGTTCCGCGCCCCTGGTCTGACCTCGGATGAGGAGCCGCCACGCGCGCTGACCTTCAGAGTCAAACTAGCGCGCTCAAGCGCCTCTCGCCGCATGGTAGAATACACCGATCAGCGCGGACGGTGTGCGGAGAAAAGCGAGCGTCAGATGGCGACAACACGGGTGAGCGATCTGCGGCGGCCACACGCGAGCCTGCTACAGCGTACGCTCGACCTACTCTTTCCGCCCCGCTGTATCCACTGTGGGCAAACCGGCGAGCCGCTCTGCGCCGCGTGCTTCAGCGAGCTACGCGCGCCACCCGCGCCGCGCTGTGAACGCTGTGATCAACCGCTCGGCGCTCACGCTGGCCCCTATTGTGCGCCATGCCGGGAGCTTGCAAGGCAGGCACAGGCGCCCGCGCTAGATCGCATCGTGATCGGCACGCGCTACGAAGGCGCTGCCCGCTCGGCTATCCACGCGCTGAAGTATCGCGGACAGCGACGACTGGCGGCGCCACTTGCCTACCGGCTAGCTGAGGCTGCCCTGCGCGCCGGCGCACAGGTGGATGTCATCATTCCCATGCCGCTGCACGTCGCGCGCAGGCGTGAGCGCGGCTACAACCAGGCCGCGCTGCTGGCCCGGCCCCTGGCGCGCGCATTGGGCGCTCCGGTAAATGAGCGTGCGCTGGTACGCATCCGCGCCACCCAGCCACAGACACGCCTCAACCACGTTGATCGGCGCGCAAACGTCGCGGGAGCGTTCGCGCTGGCGAACTCAGCGGCGCGGACCCTCGCGGGCAGGCGCATCGCGCTGGTCGATGATGTGACGACTACCGGCGCGACACTCGAAGCCGCCGCCGAGGCGCTGCTGGCGGCGCGTCCCGCGGCGATCTACGCTCTGGCTGTAGCCCGACCGATACACGACGGCGCATGGCCGGCAGGTAGTCTGACGCCCAATCGCTGAGCGTCGGCTCGCGAACAAACGAACAATGACTGCAATCGAACGACGACGGAGTGATGAAGGGGCGCGCAACACGGATGGATCAAGCTGTCACCAGCCAGGCGGTCAGCGCACAGGGTGTTGTCGAGACACTCACAGCGTTGCTGGGTGTAGCGCTGCTCGTAGCGCTACTCACCCGTCGACTGCGCTTTCCCTACACACTCGCGCTGGCGCTCGTTGGGCTAGCGCTCGGCCTGACACGCCTGCTTCCCCCCGTCGAGCTACAGCCAGCGGTTGTCTTGTTCATCTTCCTGCCTGTGCTGCTCTTTGAGGGCGCCTGGAATATCGAGATGCCCGCGCTGCTTGCGAACTGGCTCATCATCCTGCTGCTAGCGGCGCCCGGACTTCTGGTCGCGGTGGGCATCGCCGCGCTGGCGCTCCACTTCGGCGCTGGCTTCTCCGTGCTGGATGCCCTGCTGCTCAGCGCGATCATCTCGCCGACGGACCCCATCGCCGTGATCGCGCTGCTCCGCCAGCTTGGCCTCTCCTCACGCCTGAGTGTCATCATCGAAGGCGAGAGTCTGTTCAATGATGGCATCGGCGCAGTGACGTTCACTGTCACGCTCTCGGTGCTGCTCACGGTAATCCAGTCGGGTAGCGCCCCCGCCGCTGGCCAAGCCGGAGTGATCGCGCTGCAAAGCGCCTGGCTCTTGCTCGGTGGCCCACTGCTCGGGCTGGCGCTGGGCTTTCTCGTCTCGCGTGCGCTGCGCCACATCGAGGATCGCCTGATTGAGACAGCGGCGACCTTCATTACCGCCTATGGTGTGTATCTGATCGCTGACCTCATGCATACCTCTGGCCTGCTCGCTGTCGTGATGGCCGGCCTGATGGTCGGCAGCTATGGACGACGTGTCGGCATCTCCGATTTCGCGCGCGAGCCGGTCGAGAACGTCTGGGACTTCGCGAGCTACGTCGTCACCTCGCTGCTCTTCCTGCTGCTCGGCCTCAAGATTGGCGCCTCGCTCACATTGAAGTCGATTGCGCCGACCCTCTGGGCGGCGCTGGGTGTATTTGTGGCGCGCGCTGTCATCGTCTATGGCGTCCTGCTCCCTTACAATGGCATCGCGCGCTGGTATCGTCAGCGACATGCGCACGCCAGAGCCCGCGGGCGTCCCATCCCGCTGCCTGGCTCATGGCGCCCGCTGATCGTGCTCTCCGGGCTGCGTGGGGCGCTCTCCATCGCGCTCGCGCTGAGCCTGCCCACGGCTCTGCCGAATCGTGACCTGATGTCCAGTGTCGTGTATGGCGTTGTGCTCATTACCCTCATCGGTCAGGGCATCGGTCTGCGCGCCCTCCTGCCGCACTGGCCTAATCTGCATGATGGTCCCGATGGTCAGGTGAGCCAACACGTCGAGCGCGAAACAGAGTCCACTGGCACATCCAGCCAGCCGTCGAGCCAGACGTGATGACGTCCGATTGCTCGTCGTCTGTTTTTCACTTATGCGCAAACATCCCCCCATCCTGAGAGTCCTATTCGCTGGTATTGCACATAATGTCTGTAATACCGTGTGTGTAGTCTTTGACCCTCCGACGCAACGACGCGCAGGGACAGCAAGCGTACGCGCGGCCCATCACCGCGCGCCGCGATTCGATCTGGCGGCCCCTCCGGCGGATCGAACAAACCAGGTGACGAATTCGGGTGAATTAAGCAGACCAATAGCGGATCAAGCGGATTCAGCAGAGCAGTTTGGGAAGGCGAGCGGGTAACGTAGAGCGCCCGCGCGCGTAGGAGGCCTCTCCATGCCAAAGTTTCGGATGACACGCGGCGTTATCGTACTCTTCGCGGCGGTTGCGCTCGTGCTCATCCTCATCGCAGTCGGCGTACAACAGCGCTCGCAGCCACAGCAGGTGAATCTCTCGACCTTGTTGTCCGACATTAAATCTGATGTCGCGGTTCACCATGTGGACACCCTGACCATTGATAGCACCTCGCTGACACTCGATCGCGGGCATGGCGTCGTCGTGCAGACAGGCGTAGGGCCAGGCTTCTCGCTCAGTGACACCCTCCAGCGTGACAACAACATCCCCTATAATGATCCGCGCGTCTTGAACGTGACCTACGCCCAGCCGAGTGTCTGGTCATCCGCTGGCAGCTATCTCATCTCGCTGCTGCTGCTGCTCGCGTTCGTCGGCGTGATGATCTATTTCATGCGCCGCGGCCAGAGCATGAACAACCCCGCGATGTCCTTCGCCAAGAGCCGCGCGCGGATGTTCGCCGAGGACAAGCCGTCCACCACCTTCGCCGACATCGCCGGTGTGGATGAGGCCAAGCAGGAGCTCGAAGAGATCGTCGAGTTCCTCAAGTTCCCGCAGAAGTTCGCCGAGGTCGGCGCGCGCATCCCCAAGGGCGTGCTGCTGGTCGGCCCTCCAGGAACAGGCAAGACACTCATCTCGCGCGCCGTAGCGGGCGAGGCCGGTGTGCCGTTCTTCAGCATCAGCGGCTCGGAGTTCGTCGAGATGTTCGTCGGCGTTGGCGCCAGCCGCATGCGTGACCTCTTCGAGCAGGCCAAGAAAGCCTCACCGTGCATCATCTTCGTCGATGAGATTGACGCGGTGGGCCGCCAGCGCGGCTCGGGCTTCGGTGGCTCGCATGACGAACGCGAACAGACACTGAATCAGATGCTCGTCGAGATGGACGGCTTCGACTCGAACACCAATGTGATCGTCATGGCCGCCACCAACCGGCCCGATGTGCTCGACCCCGCGCTGCTGCGCCCCGGACGCTTCGACCGTCAGGTGACGCTCGATCGCCCCGACATTCGCGGCCGAGTCTCGATCCTGCGGGTACACGCCCGCAACAAGCCACTCGACGCGACAGTGGACCTGGAGGTCGTGGGACGCCAGACGGCTGGCTTCTCGGGCGCTGACCTGCAAAACCTGCTCAACGAGGCGGCCATCCTCACCGCGCGCTATGGTGAGAAGACCATCAGCATGTCCACCCTGGAAGAGGCGATGGATCGCGTGGTGGCTGGGCCAGCCCGCAAGAGCCGCGTCATCAGCGAGCGCGAAAAAGCCATCACCGCCTATCACGAAGTCGGCCACGCGCTGGTGGCGCATCTGCTGCCCAAATGCGACCCCGTGCACAAGGTCTCGATTATCTCGCGTGGGCAGATGGGTGGCTACACGCGCCTTGTCTCTGACGAAGACCGCTCGCTCTGGTCCAAGTCACAGTTCCGCGACTTCCTCGCCTTCGCGCTGGGTGGTCACGCCGCTGAAAAGCTTACCTTTGGCGAAGTGACGACAGGCGCCTCAAACGATATCGAGCGCGTCACCTCCATCGCTCGCAAGATGGTCACCGACTATGGCATGAGCGAGCGTCTCGGCCCTGTGCAGCTTGGCAAGCGCGACGGCAGCGGCGGCTACCTCGGCGCGGATGGCGGCGAGACACGCAACTACAGCGAAGAGACCGCCCGCGAGATTGACGAAGAGGTGCGCGACATCGTGCTGCGCGCTCTCGACACCGCTGAGAGCGTGCTGCGCGAGCATCAGGAGCGCCTGATCCTCATCAGCGAGCGCCTCATCAAGAAGGAGATTCTTGAGGGTCGCGAGTTCGAGGAGCTATTCGCCATGCCGCTGCCGGAGGATAGCGAGCCCGCGACACTCGCCGCGCTGGCCAGCTCCGAAAACATGCCTCTCACGGCGCGGCCGGGCATCAGCGGGCATGGGCTGCCACCAGGCCTGGGCGTCAACCTCAGCGCCGAGAGTGGCCCACTCACCGGCCAGATCGGCGCCTCGATGGATCACGTCGAGCCAGACGAGACGCGCTGATCGCTTGCATCCCAGAGCCGTTTCACGCCGCCGCAGCGTTCGTAGGTGAACGCTGCGGCGGCGTGCTGTCGTTGCCAGGGTGCGCTCACAGGTCATGTACCGGAACTCCCGCGGGCGGCTGAAACACAAAGCGCTCATCGGGCGGAGCC
>DASQSS010000231.1:0-4197 GCA_035642255.1 Ktedonobacterales bacterium
TCGATCCACGCGGCGGGCTGCCGGGGCTGTTGGCGCCCGCCGCGCCGCGCATCGCCATCGCCCGGCGGCGACTGATCGAGGAGATCGCGACGCTCGCCCCGGGAGCCATCGTGCCCGCGCCGCAGGAGTGGCGTCCCGCTCGCGCGTCTACCGCGCATGGGCGCGCTGGCAAGCGGCGGGCGCCAGCGCGTCCCTCAGCGCGCGGCGCGGCGTCGCCGGGCGACGAGGTGGCGTCCGCGGCGCTTGCGGGGCCTCTCGCCTGGCTGGGCGCCGTCGTCTGGGATGAGCGCATGAACGAGTGGCGCGCAGGCCTTTCCGGCGACGCGCTGCATGAGGAGCGGGCGCGTGGCGACATGGCGCTGTCGGCAGATTCCGCGCTGGCTGAGGAGCATGGCCGAGTCGTGGCGCAGTCCGACCTCAGCGTCATCGCCTACCCACCCTTCACCGCGCCGGAGCTGCTGACACTCGATCTCTGTGGCAGTCGCGAGTCGCTCAGCCAGACGGCGCGCTATCGGCTCACCCGCGCAGCCTTCAGCGGCGCGCGCGATTTTGGCTGGAACGCCGACGAGGTCGCGCGGCGACTTGAGCGGCTGACTGGCGCCCCGCCGCCCGAGTCCCTGCGCGTGACGCTGCGCGACTGGGAGCGCCTGGCGAGCCGCCTGCGCCTGGAAGAAGGCGTCACGCTGCTGGAGGTCGCCACGCCCGAAACGCTCGATGCGCTGCTGGCTGACCGCGCCAGTAGCGCCTGGGGCATACGCAGGCTCACGCCGACCGCTGCGATCATCGCACCCGAGTCCGCTCCCCGCGCACGCGCCTGGCTGCTGCGTCACGGACGCCTGCCCGCGATGGACGTTGAAGGCGAACATGCGGCGTCGACCTGACCGCGACGCTATCCGAAGATGCCGCGCTGGCCGTCGACGACCTGCTGGCCCGCCTTCAGGCCCGCGACGACCTCCCAATGCTGGCCGTCGCTCAGCCCAAGCACGACCGGGATGGCGACATATTTGCCCTTCTGGAAGCCGACGAGGTAGGTAGGGGTGAGTGGGTCGTTCGTGGTGTCGAAGCCCGCGGCGACAGCGGCTTCCGCCAGCGCGTTCGCCTGGGCATGGGCTGCGCTGATCTGCTTCGCGGTGAGCACGCCTGAGCCATTCGATGGCGCAGCCGTTCGCGCGTAGTTGACTGCGCTCGCGGGGATGACGATGACGTGGTACCGGGCGCTCGTGATGATGCGCGTATCAGCGGTCATGCCGGGGAGCAGGGTCACCTGGCTGAGGGACCCCGGGTCCAGCGCGAGTGTGACCGGATAGCTGAGCGATGCGCCGGAGCCATGTCCTTGTGGTGAGATACCCTCGACCGTGCCCGTGAAGATCTCCGTTGACGACGCCTGCGCCACGCGGAAGGTCGCCGCCTGCCCGGTGTGTATCTGGCCGACGTCACGGTAGTTGACCAGCGCGGTCACCAGTGGCGCGCTGGTGTCCATGATCGTGATGAATGAGGCGACACCGTTCGCCGTAGCACCGGGTTTGCCGCCGACGGCGCCATTGATGGTGGTTACTGTGCCGTCGTGCGGCGCTTTGAGGGTCGTCGCGGCGAGTTGGGCCTGGGCCCGCTGAGTCGCGGCGCGTGCGGCGTTGGCGCTGCTCTGGGTCTTCGTCACCTGCGTCTGCGCGGCGGCGAGCTGGCCGCGCGCTAAAGCCACCTGCGCCTCGGCGCGAGCGGTGGCGGCGTTGGCGGCGGCGCATGCGTCGGGATCGTTTGGCTGTGACGCGCACTGGAGCTGCGCATAGCTCTGTTGCGCGCTCAGCGCGCTTCCTGCCGAATCCACCGCGTTCTGCGCCTGGCTCTGCGCGTTCTGCGCGGCGCTGACGTTCTGCTGCGTTCTGCTCTCGCTGTTCTGGGCAGTGGCCAGTGCGCTCTGGAACGGCGCGACATCCAGCTTGGCCAGCGTGGCGCCCTTGCGGACCCGCTGGCCGACCAGGACATCAACCTCGCTCAGTGTGCCATCCACGGCGAAATCCGCCTGGTAGGTCATCGCCTGGATAGAGCCAGTCGTCGCTATGGAGTTGACGACATCGCCCAGGCGCGCGGTCGCATACGACGGGCGCGGCTGGCGCGACGCATAGACCGCCGCGAAGATGGCGACGCCGACAATCACGATCAGCAGCGCGACCGCGAGGATGCGTAAGGCCAGGCTGCGTCTGAATGGCGCGAGGATTCGCTCATTCACCGCCCGGCGTGGTCGCGGGGGAACTGTTGGCTGATCCACTGCATCCTCCTGGACATGCTGGACATGCTAGACATGCTGGACATGCTAGACATACTGGGCATGGCGCGGCCATCCCTAGCTGCTCGCTTTTTTTATCTGGTTACGAGGCGCAGAAATCCTATACGGTAGGCTGGACGTGCGGCGGCGCGTGGGCGTCACCAGAGGTCCACAGAGTGAGTTACTTCGGCTACCCGCTTGCCACGCGCTTGGCCTTGACGCTGCTCCACTCAGGCGACTAAACTGCGAGACGCCCAGGCGCCGCAGCGAATGGAGGATGGCATGCCCGACGAGACCGAGCGTCAGACCGAGCGATTGATCGCGCCGGATGTCGTCACTCCTTTCGTGGGAGATGCGAACGCGGATGTCAGCGTGGACGTTCGCATGGACCTCGCCAACGATGTCGTGACGCGCACTGAGCCGGGCGCCTGTTTCATATGCCAGCTCGATACGCGCGCCTGTGAGACGCCGTCACTCGAAGGCGCGCTGGTGGCTGTGGTGGAGCGGCTCGATGGCCAGCGGATACCTGGCGTGACCCTGCGGCGCGATGATGGCTCGCTCGCCCATATCGCGCTCAACGACCACGCGCGGCCGCTCATCGCCGCGCTCGCGCAGCTCGACCCGGAGCGCATACGTGGGTTGCGGCTGCGTGTGTATCATCTGTGGCGTGAGCGCCTGGCGACGCCTGGGGCGACGCCTGGGGCGACGTCTGCGGCGGAATCGGCGGAGACGGAGCAGGATGAGCGGCCAGCGCGCTATCACGCCAGCCCGCTCAGCGTGGTGGCGCTGGAGCCGGATCTGCTGCTGAATATTACCGACATCAACAACGCCGAGTATTGCGTGCGCCAGTATCCTCTACGCCGCATGGTTCCCTCAGCGCCGAACGTCGCCACGCTCAAAGGCGTCGTCATTCATCAGGCGTTCAAGGAGATGCTGAAGGCAGGGCGACCCGACGTCACCGGGCCGCTGGCCCAGGCGCTGCGCGGCCAGGCGACTGAGCTGGCGCTGCGTCAGCTCGACGCCGACGCCCTGCGCGCCGACGCCGCGCCGCACATGGAAGCGCTCGCGCAGTGGTATGGCAGCCAGCGTTCCAGCTTGTGGGCCACCGCGCCCGACATCCGCGCCGAAACCTTTCTGCTGGCGCCCGAGGTTGGCCTGAAGGGGCGGCTGGACTTCTACATGCGCGGCGTGGGCGGCGACGCGCTGCTGGAACTGAAGACCGGGCAGGCGCGCACGCAGCTTCCCAAGCGTGAGCATCGCTGGCAGGTGTTTGGCTACCAGACGCTGCTGACCGTACGGCAGCCGCCCGAGCGGCGCAAGCCCGCCGCGACGCTGCTCTATAGTGGCGCGCCAGGGCAGGCCGAAGGCTACACCATTCCCTTCACTGCGCGTGATCTGCATCGCGTGCTGGAGCTGCGCAATCAGCTCGCCCTCACCCATGCCACTGGGGCTGTTCCCGCGCCGCCCGGCGGAAACAAGTGCGCCCGCTGCTCGCTGCGTGCCGATTGCGTGCGCGCCTCGTCGCTGCTGGGCTGGGAAGCGCCGCCCGACGAGACGCCATCCGCGCCTGTCGCGCCAGCCGACGCAGCCTGGTTCACTCAGATGTATGAATTGCTGCGGCTGGAGGCGCGCGCCGCCGAGACCGAGGGCCAGTCGCTCTGGCGCCACTCGCCGGAGCAGCGGCGCGCGTCCGGGCTGGCGCTGGGCGGCCTGACGCCAGTGGGCGAGCCACGCCAGACGGCGAGCGGCGAGTGGGAGTATACGTTCCGCTGCGAGAATCAGTCGGAGCTGCGCGAGGGTGACGCGATTCTGCTGAGCGACGGCGACCCGATTCGCGGGGCTATCGTCACCGGCTCGATTCTGCGCCTCGATGATCATAGCGTCACCGTCTGGGCGCCCGAGCGCATCCAGCGTCCCGCGCTGATCGACCGCTA
>DASQSS010000232.1:0-2679 GCA_035642255.1 Ktedonobacterales bacterium
TGGCTGCGCGCGACGACGCTGATGGTATCGACCTGCACGACGCCCAGCCGCTCGACCATCGCCGCGAGGTCCGCAGCGGTTGTGGCCGGACCTGGGCGCGCAAGATCGCCTGCCGGAGTGTCGAGCGCCTGGGCCGCAAGCGATACGCCGCGCGCCTCCTCCATTGTCAGGGTCAATGGGCCGCTTGGCTGTCGCTTGCTGGCTCTGGGCATGTTCGACGCCTCCCGCAGATCGCCATTGTACTGCTGAAACAAATGTTTCAATAGAGCAAAGTATACCATACGGAGCCACGCGTAGCGCGCTAATCTGGGCGTGGCTCGGTGGGGTCTGCTACAGGTCCCGCAGCTCGCGGCTGGCGAGCGCGATGACCATCGCGGCCAGCTGGATGAGCGCGCCAGCGACGATTACCGGTGACGCGCCGAATCGCGCGGTCGCGAAGCCGCCCACGGCGACCGAGAGCGGCAGCGTGGCGAAGTTGCAGAAGGTGAAGACGCCCATGATGCGCCCCAGCAGGTTGCGTGGCAGCTTGCGCTGGAAGAGCGTCAGGAAGGAGACGTTGCCCAGGCTGTTGAGCAGGCCGAAGGCCGCCATGCACCCGATTGCCATCAGCGTGTTGACTGAGAAGGCGAGCGCCATGATGAACGGTATCTGCGCCGTGAAGAAGAGGATGGACTGGTAACCGCGATTGACGCGAGACCCGAGGGCGCTGGCGAGGAGCGCGCCCACCAGCGCGCCCGCTCCCCAGCCGGTCAGGATGAAGCCGTAGCCCTGCGCGCCGGCGTGGAGTGGCCCCTGCGCCAGCGCCGGAATAGCGACCTCCATCACGGCGCCGTTGAAAAGATTGCCCACCAGGATGACGAGAAGCAGGATCAGAAAGAACGGTGTCGCGAGCGCGAATCGCCACAGGCTGTTCGTGGGCGCGGGCGCCGCCTTCGCCACGTCTGCTTGCTGCGTGTCCGTGGCGCCCGTGACGGCGATCGCACTTGATGCGTCCGTAGCGACGGCGTCGTGGGCCGGGAATCGCACGCGGTTGCGGATGAACATGAGGGTTGAGACTGAGGCGACGAAGGTCACGGCGTCAATCGCGAATCCGTTGGATGCGGTTGTTTGCGCCACGACGAAGCCCGCCAGCGATGGGCCGACCATCTGCGCCAGGCGCATCAGCGCGTAGAAGAGGCCGTTCGCCGCCTGGAGCTGCTCCTCTGGCAGGAGGTCTGGCGCGATGGCTTGCGACGCGGGCGCGAACAGCCCTTCGAACGCGCCCATCGCCGCTGTGAGCGTCGCGATCACCTGGATGGGGGCGTGCGCGCCAAACGTCGCCCAGGCCAGCCCGGCTGTGACGAGGGCGCATGCGGCGTCGGCGAGCAGCATCACCCGACGTGCGCGCAGCTTGTCGCTGAGCCAACCACCGAGCAAGGTCGTCACGCCCAGTGGGACGCCATACGCCGTCAGGACGAGGCCCAGATTGATCGGTCCGCCGCCCTGCGTCAGCATGTACCACGGCAGCGCGACCGAATAGAACGTGTTGCCGATCGAGGAGATGAGCTGTCCGATGAAGAGCAGCCGATAGTCTCGGTAGCGCAGCGGCGTGAACATCGCCGGTGCGCGTCGACTGCGCGGCGGGCGGATGGTCTGTGGCGCGTCGTCCGCGATAGGGGCGGAGACAGAACGATCACTCATGCTGGTGCAGCTCCTGTAGTCGCAGGTGTATGACGTTTGAGGGCAGCGGCGGATGGATTATGGCGTGACGACACCGCGCACAGTGAGTGTGGTGGGATCACAGAAGTAGGCGAGGCGTTCGTCGGTGGCAAGATCGCGGAGGGCGAAGCGAATCGCGGGCGTTCCCTGGTATTCCACCAGGCGGTCAGGTTCGATGACGCAGCGCTGGCGCCCCAGGAGGAAGCTCCGCACCTGCGGGTGCGCGTGCCCGGCGAGCGCGGCGGCCCCAGAGCCGAAGCTATTGCACGGGTCACATTCATAGAGCGCGGAATAATGGTCGGCGAACAGAGGCGCGCTCATGCCGATCTCGGGGAAGTCGCCGAGGCGTCCCATGCGCGCGGGGAGCGGTCGCCCGCAGTGGTAGCACGTCGTCTCAAGCCGCTGCGTTGATGCGGACCATGCGACACTGTGTCCGATCACCCGCTTCAGCGCTGGCCGGAAGGATGTGACGCCCGCAAGCTCAGGCATCGAGGGGATCGTCGTCTCCGTGACGCCGTAGTCGCGCCAGCAGCGCGGGCAACGCAGCGTCAGGCCACCACCACCATCTGGCGCCGCCCGGAGGATGCCGCGCATGCGCGCCTGACCGCAGAAGTGACACCAGATGGACGTGTCGCGCCAGCCAGATTCGTCGGCAGGTGAGAGCGCCAGCCCATAGTCGACCGCGCGCTCCCGCAGCGGCCCATTCAGCGCGTCACGTAACTGCTTGCGCGCACGGCTCAGCCGCGCCTCCAGCGTATTGACCGTCACGTTGAGGTGCGCCGCGGCCTCGTGAGTTGGCAGATCAGCCAGGTAGCGCAGGCTGATGGCTTCGCGCGCCGCCGCGTTGAGCTGGCCCAGAGCGCTATCGAGCAGCGCCACGAGCTCCTGACGGGTCAGCGTGTCCACTGGATCGGCGTCATGCGCGGGAATCGTGTCGAGTGTGGCATGCGGCGCGTCGTTGTCCAGCTCAGCGGCTCCGTT
>DASQSS010000233.1:0-13852 GCA_035642255.1 Ktedonobacterales bacterium
CAGCAGACCGCCCAGCTGCAGAAGACGATTACCGAGCTGAACGCGACGCGCCTGCGCGAGACGCAACTCAAGAGCTACGCCGCGCTGATCACCCGCGCGCAGGAAGACGAGCGCCGCCGCCTGGCGCGCGAGCTGCACGACGACACCGCACAGGCGCTCATTGCGCTCTCGCGTGGCCTCGATGCGCTCTCGGATCGCCACATCAACCCGGTGAGCTCGCCAGACGACCGGCGCTTCCTCGATCAACTCGTGGAACTGACGCAGCGCACACTCGACAGTGTCCGGCGCGCTTGCCAGGACTTGCGCCCCTCCGTGCTTGACGACCTCGGCCTTCCCGCCGCGCTGGAGTCGCTGGCTGGCGCCATGACCGAGCGTGGTCTGCCTTGCCACTATCAGGAACATGGCGTCGCGAAACCGTACCTGCCAGAAGTGGAAGTCGCCGTCTATCGCATCGCCCAGGAAGCGCTCTCGAATGCGCTGCGCCACTCGCAGCCACTGCAGGCGCAGATCGAGTTGCGCTATCGTCCTGACGGTCTGCGGCTGGTGGTCTCGGATGATGGGCATGGCTTTGATGTCTCGGCGACGCTCACGGCCACCCCCGGTGGCGCCAGTCGCTCCACCACGTCAGAGAAAGGCGCAGGGCTGGGCCTGATGGGCATGCGTGAGCGAGCCACATTGATTGGCGCGACGCTCGACATTCAAAGCACGATTGGATCTGGAACACGCATCACCCTGGACGCGCCCGCCGGCGCACGGTCGACACCGTTGCCCACCGCCTCTGAAAACCTGCATGAGTTGACGCTCTCCGATGCGCGCGAGCGGATGATTCGCTGACACTCAGCCTCACCAGGGACGCTATCTCAAGGCTCCGCAAGATAACGTGGGCGCGGGGCAAGGTCATATGAAGCCGAGAGCGTCGCGCTCACCCATTTTACGGGTGTGGCATGCGCCGGCATGCGTATATACTCTTTAAGTCTGCGCGCAGCGCTACCTGCTCAGGCAGGCAGGCGCAGCCACCTCTCCCCGTTGATCGTGTTCGTGCGGCATGTTCGTGTAGGGTGTTCGTGTAGCGTGTTCGTGTGGCTTCTCTCTGTACTGCTCCTGTGTAGGCGGCCATCACTATCCTTCAGTTCTGGCGCGCCGGTTCGTCGCGCGCGGCCGGAATTCGCTGATGAACAGGAGAGATCCATGCCAGCAGCAGAGAACCTGGCTCTTGCCCGCAAGTTCAACGAGCTGTACAACCTCCATAGTAGCGATCCGACCTGGCTCGATCAGATTGACGCGCTCGTCACGGACGACTTCACGTCGGTTGACATCCCCACAGGCGTGACAACGCACGGCAAGCAGGAGTTCAAGCGCTACTTCCAGGGATGGGCGACCGCATTTAGCGACGGTCGCATCGAAATTACCAGCGCCGCCGCGACCGACGACATGAGCGTCGTCGAGTTCATTGGCCGCGGCACGCATGATGGCCCACTCAGTGGCCCCGCTGGCGACATCCCGCCGACCGGCAAACACGCTGAAGTTCGTTACTGTTCCGTTAGCCGCTTTGTAAACGGAAAGGTCTCGGAGAGCCGCCTGTACTACGACGCGTTGAGCATACTCACGCAGCTCGGCGTCATTGCGGCGCCCGCCACCGCGCAGGCGAGGGGCTAGCGCTTCGCCATCTGTGCTACGTCTGGCGCGGAGAGGGGACATCGAAAACGGAGGATGCGACGGATGTCCCCTCCTCTCAGCGCGCCGCACTCCTCCTTCCGCCTCCTGCGTCCGTCACTCACCGCACCTCTGCCCTCCCGGCAGGCGGCTGTAGTTCTCTGTGACGCTATGCCTCCACCCAGCCTCCACCTAGCCTCTATCTGGCGACTATCTGCAGACTATCTGGCGCCTGTGATGAGAACGTGATGCGCGAAGGGCGGCGGGCGCGGCATATAATGACCCCTGACGTCGCGCGCATGCGTCATCGCGAGAGGACTGTCCCTCGCCACGCATGAGGAAGTATCAAAAAGAAGCTCTCACGAGCATTCGACGGTCGCCACAGCGCAGCGCCGCGCCCGCAGAGGATGGAGCGCGCACGCTCTGCTCGCTCAGAGGCGCCGTCAGTGAGTCTCATCCCTTCAGGAGGTCTGGCGTCATGGCACAAACGAGTGAGCTGAGTTTGGACGAGGCTGTCGCGCAGTCGCCGCGCAAGTGGGTCTATCTCTTCACCGAGGGCAACGCTGGGATGCGTGACCTGCTTGGTGGCAAAGGCTCTGGCGTGGCGGAGATGACCAACGCCGGGCTGCCGGTGCCGCCGGGGTTCACCATCACCACTGAGGCGTGCAACGAGTATTATCACGCGGGCAAGCGCTTCCCCGATGGTATGTGGCAGCAGGCGCTGGCGGCGCTGCGGCAGGTGGAGGGCCAGACGGGCAAGCGTCTGGGCGACGCGACCAATCCACTCCTCGTCTCGGTGCGCTCTGGCGCGAAGTTCTCGATGCCTGGCATGATGGATACCGTGCTCAACCTCGGCCTGAATGACGAGACGGTGCAGGGCATCATCGCGGGCAGCGGCGACGAGCGCTTCGCCTACGACGCCTATCGTCGCTTCGTGCAGATGTTCTCGAAGATCGTGCTCGATACCAAGGCCGATGAGTTCGAGAAGATCATCGAGCGCTACAAACAGGAGACGGGCGCCAGGACCGACGCCGACATCTCCGCCGACGCCCTCAAGCGCATGGTCGGCGATTTCAAGCAGACCGCGCGCGACGCCTCCGGTCGCGAGTTCCCCGAAGACCCGTATGAGCAACTACGGCTGGCCATCGAGGCCGTCTTCGCCTCCTGGAACAACAAGCGCGCGATTGACTACCGCAACATCAACAAGATCGCCCACGACCTCGGCACTGCCGTCAACGTGCAGACGATGGTCTTTGGCAATATGGGTAATGAGAGCGCCACCGGCGTCGCCTTCACGCGCAATCCATCTACGGGCGAGCGCGCCCTCTACGGCGACTATCTCGTCAACGCGCAGGGCGAGGACGTGGTGGCCGGCATTCGCAACACCTCGCCGATTGACCACCTGCAAGTGGAGATGCCTGAAGTCTATCAGCAGTTCCACGAGATCGCCCAGCGCCTGGAGCAGCACTACCGCGACGTGCAGGACATGGAGTTCACCATCGAGAAGGGGCGACTCTACATGCTGCAAACGCGCTCAGCCAAGCGCACAGCGGCAGCTGCCATCAAGGTCGCGGTGGATATGGCGAACGAGGGCATCATCACGCGCGATGAGGCTGTGCAGCGGGTCGAGCCGACACAGGTCGTGCAGCGACTGCTGCCGCGCTTTGACGAAGAAGATGTCAAGGCGGCCCGCGCGGCGAATCGCATGATCGCGCGTGGCGTGAACGCTTCGCCAGGCGCGGCGGTCGGCAAGGCGATCTTCGACGCCGATCGCGCAGAGGCGGCGGGCAAGGCGGGCGAGCGCGTCATTCTTACGCGCGTCGAGACCAGCCCTGACGACGTGCATGGCATGTATGCGTCGCAGGGCATCCTGACGAGCCGCGGCGGCACCGGCAGCCATGCGGCGGTAGTGGCGCGCGGCGCGGGACTGCCCGCTGTCGTCGGCACAGAAGCCATCCGCGTGGACTACGAGCAGCGGCTTTTCCGTGTGGCCGACAGCCAGACGGTCGTGCATGAGGGCGATGAGTTTTCGATCGACGGCGCGACGGGCGAGGTCTATCTCGGCGCCCTCAAGACAGTGGACGCCGACTTCGAGCGCGACATTGACCTGCAAACGCTGCTGGGCTGGGCCGACGAGCGCCGCGACCTGGGCGTCTGGGCCAACGCTGACTACCCACGCGACGCCGACCGTTCTGTCGCATTCGGCGCCGAGGGCATCGGCCTCTGCCGTACCGAGCATATGTTCATGGAGCAAGAGCGGCTGCCGATCGTGCAGGAGATGATTCTGGCCGAGACGCCCGCAAAGCGCCAGGCGGCGCTCGATCAGCTACTGCCCTTCCAGCGCTCGGACTTCGAGGGCATCTTCCGCGCGATGCGCGACCCCAAGACCGGTGCGGGCTATCCCGTCGTCATCCGCCTGATTGACCCACCACTGCACGAGTTCCTGCCGAGCTACGAGGAGCTGTTGGTGGAGGTGACGCGGCTGGAGGACAAGGGCGACAATCCAGAAGAGCTGGAGCGGAAGCGTGAACTGCTCGGACGTGTCGCGCAGATGCGCGAGGCCAACCCGATGCTCGGTCTGCGCGGCTGCCGCCTGGGCTTGCTCTTCCCCGAGATCAACGTCATGCAGACGCGGGCGATTCTGGAGGCCGCCGTCAATGTGGCGAAGGAGGGCGTGAAGCTCCAGCCGAAGATCATGATTCCGCTGGTGGGTCATGTCAATGAGCTGCGCGAGGTACGTCGCCAGCTCGAAGCGGTGGCCCAGGAGATTGCGGCGGAGGCTGGCGGGCAGGTGGAGTATAAGTTCGGCACGATGATCGAGTTGCCGCGCGCCGCGCTGACCGCAGGGCAGATCGCCGAGGAGGCCGATTTCTTCAGCTTCGGCACCAACGACCTGACGCAGACGACCTTTGGCATGAGCCGCGACGATGCCGAGGGCAAGTTCCTGCTGCAATATGTCGAGGGACTGAAGGAGCCGGGGCTGAGCGAGCCAGTCAAGATTCTCAAGACCAACCCATTCCAGACGCTCGACCGCGACGGCGTGGGCCGCCTGGTGCGCATCGCTGTGGAGGAGGGCAAGCGGACGAAGCCCAACCTGGAGGTCGGCATCTGCGGCGAGCATGGCGGCGACCCGGAGAGCATCGCCTTCTGCGATGAGATCGGGCTGAACTACGTCAGCTGCTCGCCCTTCCGCGTGCCGGTCGCACGGCTGGCTGCGGCGCAGGCGGCGCTGGCGCGCAAGGCGACGCAGAAGCGGGCCGAGCGCGACCGCTAGGCGCATCTCTTTCGAGCCAGCGCGACATTGGAGGCTATCCCTCGTGGGTAGCCTCCTTTTTCATGTTTCTCTTTCATTTTCCGCTGCGCCACTGTCTTGCTCGATTGCCGGTCATGCGCCGCCCAGTCGTTTCCCCTATGCAGTATCATGGAGGCGGCGCCTCGCGGCTGGGACGCCGCCGCGAGCGCGGAGTCGAATGACACGGGAGGAGACGCAGCGTGGGTCAGGGACCGTCTAGGGTGGAACGGGGAAGCGCTGGGGCATGGTCGTGGTATGGGACTGGCATGGCGCGCGGCAAGATCAGGGCCTCTGGCGCGCTGGCGCTATTCGCAACGCTGCTCCTCACGCTGCTCGCCGGATGCGCTCTGCCGCCGCTGCCCCTGCCCGATACTGTGCCCGCGCAGCGCTGCGTCGCGCAGCGGCAGGGAACGCTTGGCGCGGGTGGTGGCGTCATCGTGCCGCTGACGGCGCTCGACCCGACCTCGGCGCATCACACCAGCGCGCTCTATGGCGTGCGCGCCAGCAATGGCGCCATCGCCTGGAGCTGCGCGAGCACGACCTACGCGGGCTGGGGTGACGCGCAGGTGTACAACGGCGTCCTCTACGCCATCGCCGGAACCGAGCCGACCAAAGACGCGCCAGCGCGCACGCATGTCCATGCGATCTACGCCATTCGCCCATACGATGGCGCCCAGATCTGGAGTTACAGCTTCCGCGCGGGGACGACCTCGCGCCTCACGTTCGATGGTGGCATGATCTTCGTCTCAGCCATCTCTACAGACGGCGCCAGCAGCCACAGCAACCTCTACGCCATCCATGCCGCCACTGGCGCGCTGGCCTGGGAAGCCAGCTTCAGCGATGCCATCGGCCAGCCCATCATCGTCAGTCACCGCATCCTCGCACCCAGCGCCGCCAGCGTGACCAGCGCCGGGCAAACGCTACTCGCTATTGATGAGAGCGACGGCTCGACCACCTGGTCAGCGTCGCTGCCAACCAAGGGGTCACCGGTCGCGTGGCTGGTCCAGGGGAGCGCGCTCTACCTCAGCGACGGCAGCGCGCTCATCGCTGTCGATGGCGCGACAGGCGCGATTCGCTGGACTCAGCAGGCGGTGGATAGCGTCACCAGCTCGCTCTTCAGCGCGCAGGGGGCGATTCTCTTCTCGGCGCGCATGAGTGTGCTGGCGTTTGACGCAAAGACGGGCGCTCTGCGCTGGAGCGCTGTGGTTGGCGCGGCGCCTCAGCTCGTCGCGGTGCGCGACCAGGTCGCCTACGCGGTCACTCAGGGGCCAGACGGCGCGCTCGATACACTCTTCGCTTTGGACGCCAGCTCAGGCGATGTCCTCTGGCAGCGCGACGCGGCCAGTGCGAGCGCCATTACCCCTGGGCAGAGCGGCGACGCGTATCTCGTCAGCGTGGCCGGGACCATGAAGCTGGGGAGTGTCGTGGCGCTCGATCCACACGGGCGCGCGCGCTGGATCTACAATGGGTCGAGTCCGTTTCCGGCTGGGGCGCTCATCTCGACTAGCGCCGCACTGTATTACGTCTGGCAAGACTCCCCCAGCGCCGACACACAGGCCACCTACATTACCTGCCTGCGTCCAACTGACGGGGCCGCGCTGTGGACGACGGCGTTGCCCGCGCTCAACGCCTATGCGTTGCCCCCGCTGCTCGCCTCATGACCGCTCGTCTCGTGATGCGACGCATGGTCGCAGGTAGCCACGGACCGCGCGCCGGGCGCCTCACGCGCCGCATGTGTCTGGTCTGGCTAGCCCGCGCGCTCGACGAGTGAGCCTGCCAGCACGATCGGCCCGGACGGCGCGGGGCTGCCACCCATCGGCTCTGGTGTGACGGCGACCGTATCGAAGTCGCGCCAAGGCTCATCCGCATGGACGATGCTCGCGCCGACGCCTGACCGATTGACCAGGAAAAGCGCGTTCGGCAGCGGCTGGCCGCCACGCAGCAGCCAGACCTGGTACGCCTTGCCCGCGCCTGGTCGGCGCAGACCGTTGGTGACAATGACCCCATCGCGCCGATTGCGAGAAACCACGAAGCGAGCGCTCGCCTGAGGCGCCTCAGGCGTTCCGGCGACGGGCCAGACAATGCTCTGCGGGTCCGCAAGGAGGTCGCGCAGCAGCGCGCTTGCGGCCCGCTCATCGGTTGCTTGCTCGCCCCATAACGCCTGCGTCAGCCTGCGGAATGCTCCGCGCGCTGGTGGCGCTGGCTCTGGCGCGGTGTCGGAGTCAGGCTCCCGCGCGTGTTCGTCGCGCGCTGGCGCACTGTTAGCGCTGTCTACGGCAGCTCCGATACCTGTCGCGGCTTTCTCCTGGGCGATGCGCGCCAGCACGCGGTTGCGCAGCGACGCTGGTGGCGCGACCTGTGGCGTCGTCAGCCAGAGCGATTCCGCATTGCGGCGGGCATCTTGCGCCAGCGCTCGGCAGGCGGAGCATGTCTCCAGATGGCGCTCTACCGCGTCCACTTCATCTGGTTCGAGCGCGCCGAGCGCGTAGGCGTCTACAAGGTCGTCTACGTGTCCATTCATCATGTGCTCAGCCCACCTCGTCAACGCCAACGATGCCCGCCGCTACTAGCAGCTCGCGCAGTCGCTGCATACCGAGCCGGATGCGGCTCTTCACCGTGCCAAGTGGTTCTCCCAGGGCCGCGGCGACTTCGGCCTGAGAAAGACCGCCAAAGAAAGCTAGCTCGATCGCCTGCCGTTGCGGAGCGGGCAGCTGCATCATCACGCGGCGCACCATCTCCGCGCGCTCACGCTGATCGGCGGCGACGGCGGGATCGCTCTCATCATGGGTATCGGGGAGATGCTCGCTCGCGTCTTCCCAGTCTGTGTCTGGCGCGAGAACGGGCCGACTCTGGCGCCTCCGCAGCTCATTGAGCGCGAGGTTGTGCGCGATGCGGAGCAGCCAGGTGCTCACACGCCCACGATCCGGTTCGAAGCTAGCCGCGCTGCGCCAGAGGCGTACGAACACCTCCTGGGTGAGCTCTTCAGCCGTCGGGCCGTCGCGCACAATACGCAGGCATAGAGAATAGACAGCCTGGCCGAAGCGGTCGTACAGGCGCCCAAGTGCGTCTTCATTGCCCTGCGCGACCTGCTCCACCAGCCCCATGTCGTCTAACGTGTATCTGGTCAGAGCGCATCCCTCACTACTGTCATATCTACACGCTTCAATGCGAATCCGATGACAGGTCAGCCCGACTGCGTACCATGCGTACCATGCGTATCACTAGAATACATCATATCGCAGACATGCTCGAACGTCTCTGCGCATCAGCGTTTACACGCGCTCACACGAGCTTGCACGAGCTTGCACGAGCTTGCATGAGATCGCGTCAGATGAGTCGGTTTGGCGCCTTCGACTGCGGCGCCTCCGAGGGCCTCCGATGCATGACGCGCGAAGGCCTTCACCTGCGCGCAATCTTTGCGCAATCTTTGCGCCATCTTCTCCGGTCTTCCCCGCTCACTCATCCAGGTAGTCGCTTTGCCGTGTATATGCGGATGACATGGCGAATGAGGCCATGCAGACATTGGCCCAACCCGGCTGCGGCAGCGGCGCTTGGCGCTGGCCCGGCAGTAGAGGAGTTGCGAACATGGCAGAAGACAGGCAACCTGATGGCGAGCGCGCGGAAAACCTTCTGCGCTCGAGCGAGTTCTTCCGCGCGACGAGCACGCGCCGCACATTCATGGGGCGACTGATGGCGGCAGGCGGCGGGGTGGCGCTGGGCGCTGGAGTTGGCGGTGGACTGCTGGCCAAATCTGGTCTCGGCGTCGTCCACGCTAACGGGACTGATCCCGTCGTTGCGTTCGGCAACGCGGCGGTCGGCGCTGAGCGCATCGCCGTGGCGTTTTATGCCAATGCGCTCGGCGCCACTTCACGCTATGGCGTGGCAAGTGATTCAGCGCACTCGACGCTGCTCAACGCGGGCGACCGCCCGTACTTTTCCGCCGCGCAGAGCGAGGAGCAGGTGCACCAGGATACCCTGGTGAGCCTGGGCTTGAGCTTCCCCTACAGCGTCTTCAAGTTCCCCGCTGGCACGTTCGACAGCTCAACGGCCATGCTGGCGTTTGGCGAGCGGCTGGAGTCCATCTTCATCGGCGCGTACCTGGGCGCCATCAAAGCCGCCGCCAGCGAGACGAATACCTTCATCGCCGAGGCGGCGGCGCAGATTCTGGGCGTCGAATGCGAGCATCGTGTCCTGATACGCCAGATCGAGAAGGACAGCGTCCCCAATAACCGCAATTTTGAGGGCAACCTCGGCTCAAATGGCTCAACGGTCTATGCCGCCGCGAGCGACGCCGTCAACGCGCTGCTTGCTCTGGGCATCACGGTTGTCAGCTAGCGCCACGTCAGGACAGCCACGACATCCACGACATCCACGACATCCACGACGCTCTTCCGCCTGGTAGACCGATGCCGATTCCTCCGCACGGTCCACCTTCCGGCTGTGGCCCGAATGGTGGTCAGGTAAACTGAACCGAACGAGAACGAGAACGCCATCGGGGAGCAGTGACCTCCGATGGCGTTCTTGCGTGTCAATTCTGACAAGTTGCGAGGACTTCAGTGACGCCGCGCGGGAACCGTTGTGCGAGCACAGTGGGCGAATCTCGTCGCCATATCAGGGGCGCCAGTGACGATGGTTGAGAGCCGATCTCCCAGCCTACGTCATTTCGTGTTACGCTACCAGACGCCGCCCCACGATGTGTGGGACGTCGCGCCGGTCAGCGAGCGCCGACCAGCGCATGACCGCAGAGTGACCGCAGAGTGACCGCAGAGCAGGATGAATGGCCCCGTGGATGACACGACCGACCAGCCGACGGAGCAGCCGACGGAGCAGCCGGCTGAGCAGCTAGCCGCACTCGACCTTACCGACATCGGCACGCTGCGGGCGCTGCTGCGGCGGCATGGGCTGGCGCAGACCAACAAGCGACTGGGCCAGCACCTGCTCGTCAGCCGCAAGGCGCTTGACGCCGTCGTCAATGCCGCGGAGCTGACCCCGGAGGACAACGCGCTAGAGGTTGGCGCCGGGCCTGGCGCGCTCACTGTCGAGCTAGCGCGGCGTGCGGGCCGCGTGGTCGCCATCGAGATGGACCGCGACATCCTGCCCGCGCTGGCCGAAACGACCGCCTCCTACCTCAATGTCGAGGTCATCCCGCGCGATCTGCTCACTGTGGATCTGGGCGCGGTCTTCGGCGGCGCGCCCTACAAGTTCGTCGCAAACCTGCCCTACTACATCACCGCGCTGATCATGCGGCGCATTCTCGAAGCGCGCCCGCGCCCGACGCGCATGGTCGTGATGACGCAGCGCGAGGTGGCCGAGCGCATGGTCGCGCCGCCCGGTGAGCTGAACCTGCTCGGCCTCAGCGTGCAGTTCTACGGCCAGCCGCGCATCGTCACGCTTGTGCCGCCGACCGCGTTCTATCCGCCGCCCAAGGTCGAATCCGCTGTCGTCCGCATTGACATTTTTCCCAGCCTGCCACTCGACGACGCGGGACGTGACCTGCTCTTCAGCCTGGCCCATGCCGCGTTTGGCGGCAAGCGCAAGCAGATACACAACAGTCTGGCGCAGAATTTGCGCCTCGCGCCTGAGCAGGTGGATCGCTGGCTGGCGGCGAGCGACATTGAGGCCGAGCGCCGCGCTCAGTCGCTCAGCCTGGATGACTGGCTGCGCCTGACGCGGGCCGCCCTGGCCGATCCACCGCAGCCCATCGCGAAAATCGGCGAGCGCCTGCGGACCCGTCGCGAGCAGCCCAGGCGGCAGCGGCGCGACGTAAGCGACGTAAGCGACGTGGACGACGTGGACGATGAGGGCGATGAGGGCGAATGAGGATGCGTGAGGGCCGCGCAAACCCTATGCAGACCCTATAAGGAGAACCAGCAGGTATGCGACCAGAGGACACGCGACGTATACTGGCGGAGGAGGAGACGGAGCGCCCGGACCGTCCTCCATACGCGCAGCCACGCAACGCGCGCAAGCCGCTGCTGTGGGTCGCCGCGCTGATCTGTCTGGCGTTGCTGGCCGCGACCGGAGGCGAAACGTGGACCCTCTGGCAAGAACAGCAGACGGTCGCGCAGACCCGCAGCGAGAATCAGCGCATCGAGCGCGATATCGAGCAGACGCGGCAGGCGGCGCGTCAGGCCCAGACGCCCAGCGTTATCGAGCGTGAGGCGCGCAATCTGGGCTACATCCGGCCCGGCGATACACCCGTCATCATCGCGCAGCCTCATCCCTAGCTAGCTGGTCGCTCGTCGCTCTTCGGCCTCGATCAGCGGTTGCGGCGCATGGCCCGCGCTAGACACCGCCCGACTGGCGAGACAGGAGCCTCTGTGCAGCAGCTCTCCCCCGAAGAGGCGCAAGCCGCCATCTTCCCCCGCAATGACGCCCCCACGCAGATCGAGGAACTCCTCTGGCGTATCCCGCTGCCGTTGCCCTTCGCCCTGCGCGCCGTCAATGTCTACCTGATCGGCGATGGCGCAGGGCATTGGACCCTCTTCGACGCTGGGCTGGGGCTTGCGCGCGACGAGGCAGCCCTGCGCGCCGGGCTGGCCGTCGCGGGCGTTCCTATGGAGGCGCTCAGCGCGCTTGTGCTGACCCATGCGCACCCTGACCACATCGGCCTTTCTGGCCTGCTGCGCGAGGCGTCGGGCGCGCCCGTGTATATGCTCGCCGAGGAAGACGAGCGCATGTATCGTGTCTGGGGTGAGCTAAGTGGTCCGGCGTTGCGGGCCATCGTTGGCTACTTCGCCGAACATGGCCTCGCCCTCGAAGAGGGCGCCGCTGATCCGCGTGTCACCTCCGTCAGCGACAGGCGCGACGCCACGACGGCGGTCGCTCGTCCGAATGGCTTCTCGCTGCCGCCCTCCAGCGCCATGCAGACTGTCGCGGATGGCGCCACACTTACCCTGGGGCGCTGGCGTTATCAGGTCATCTGGACGCCCGGTCATTCCGACTTTCATATGTGTCTGCTGCGCGAGGATGGCCTCTTCATCGCGGGCGACCACATTCTGCCCTCCATCACGCCCAACATTGGCCTCTACCCTGACTCACGGCCCGACCCCTTGAGCGATTACTATGCGTCGCTGCGAAAGGTGCGCGAACTGCCCGCACGCATCGTCGCGCCTGGGCATGGTCTGCCCTTCGCCGGCCTCGCTGAGCGCGTGGACGCCTTGCGTGAGCACCACATCGAACGCAGCGCCGTCATCCGCGGGCTGGTCGAGCGAGCGCCATCGGGACTGACGGCCAACGCCGTCGCGGGCGCGCTCTTCGGGGAGCGTCTGCGCACGGTGGACGATCGCCGCTTCGCGCTCGCGGAGACACTGGCGCACCTGGAGCATTTGCGCCTGCGCGGCCTCGTCCAGCGGGAGCGCGCCGATGGTCTGTATCGCTACCTTCGCAGTGGGCCAGACGCCGTGAGCAAGCGAGAGCTGTCCGCGCTGTAGAATGCGCGATCTTTCCGTAGAATTGCGCATCGCGGGCTGCGCCCCAGTCCGCTCAACCCTGAGCCTGTGCGGCTTGACAGGACTTTTGTACTAATGTTCTCTTTTGTCCGGAAAAGTGTGCCGCAGGTCATAAAACGAAGGCGAAAATGGGCGCAAGTCCTGAATAATTCAGGGTTGACTTGCAATTGACCGCAGAACAATGCACAATAATAGTGGCTTGGCGAGCATTGACGCAAGCCGTGCGGTTGGCGCCGACGCCGCCTGATGCTATACTCCCGGCCAGCGGGCACTTGTGTGGCGCCAGCGTTCACGCCCAAGCGAATGGGGCCGACGCTCAACTGCGAGTTGAAATGGCGCCGGGTTGACGGCGCACTGAGGCGCCAGGTATCGATAAGAGGAGATAACCACATGCCAGTCGGACGTCAGGAACTGATCAAGCGCGTGGCGACCAAATCGAACAAGAGTGTCAAAGAGAGCACCGTGTTCGTGAACGCTGTTCTCGACACGATCCGTGAGTCGCTGGAGACAGGCGATTCGGTCACGCTGGTCGGCTTCGGCAAGTTCTCTGTGAAGGAGACAGCGCCGAGCGTGCGTGTGAACCCGCAGACGCGCGCCAAGATCGACGTGCCCGCCCGCAAGAAGGTGAAGTTCACCGCGGGCAAGGAGCTTGACGAGGCCGTTCGCAACGCCAAGTAATTGACGAGCGTTCGCTCGGACCCGCAGACGCGCGGCCGGTGGCAGATGTCACCGCGCCGCGCGTCGTCGTTGTCGTGGGTGTCGTCGTTGTTGCCGCCGTCGTGAGTGCAGCGTGCGCCTCTTAGCCTTTGTAGTGTTCGACGATGTTCGCGTCGCGCACCTGGGCGTCGTCAGGGTTCTGCCCGAACTCACGCTTCGCGCGGCGCTGGCGCAGCAGATCCCAGCACTGATCAAGCTGTGTCTGCGCGGCATGCAGACGCTGTCGCTGCTCCTCATCCAGCCCGCCATGCTCGGCTGCCGTCAGCAGCTGATGCTCTTCCTGTACCAGCGCGTTGATAGAGCGCATCACATCCGTATCGTTCATCGCTCGCATCCTCCTCTGGCGCGCCGTCATGGCCCGCGCTTCGCGTTCCGGCCAGCGCCGTAACTTGCGCAGATTATAGCCCATGCTGGCCAGCATCCGACCAGTGATGCTGTGGCCCAGGCCCGCGCACGGGAGCGATGTGCTATTCTGTGGCTGCCAGAGCGGCTGAGGCGGCTCCGCGTGACCTCCGGGGCGGTGGTGAAATGGTAGACACAGGAGACTTAAAATCTTCTGACGGGAAACCGTCGTGCGGGTTCGAGTCCCGCCCGCCCTACCACAGAACACCTGAATTTTTCAGCGGTTGCGTCGCTACGGTGCATGCCTTCCTCACACCGCAGTGACGCTCTCTTTGCCCGCACTACCCCAATGACTACCCCAATCAGCACAAAAGCACCTTGTAGCTAACATCTTCTT
>DASQSS010000234.1:0-15819 GCA_035642255.1 Ktedonobacterales bacterium
GGGTAAGAAGGGTACTGCGGAGGGTACTGCGGCTGTGAATAAGGACTCTGGTATTGAGAAGGATATTGTCCACCGACAGGTGGCGGCGCATACTGTGGAGGAAAGGACCCCGTAGGATGCTGCAAAGGCTGCTGATGTGGCTGATGCGTTGGTGGTTGCGTAGTTGGCTGTGTGGGCGACTCGTGAGGGCCGTGTGGCGCTGGTGTCGGATACTGCATCAGTGTGCGCTTCTCCTCTCGCTGCCTAGCGAGTACATCTTGTCAGGGACTGACCATTAGCCCTTGCGCATTATGGTTATAGCGGGTTGTGCCAGAAGCCCCGACATATCAGGACACCCTGAGTTGGAGCCTGCACGTCAGCCGTCCCTACTTTCCCGGGATTACGACAAACAAGGCCAGACATATAAAAGTCAGGCTGAAAGCGTCATCTCCTTGTCCGCAAACGACATGAGGTCGATAGGCGGCGCTTGGAGCAAATCCCCTCAATCCCGACTTGCCGCACCTACTTCATTGCAGCGCTGTACCGCATGAGCAGACCTAACTGATCCGCTTCCTACATACAGTCGCAGCTATACTAGGAATAGAATACACCACTAAGTCAATAAATCCAGCTGATACGCTATCTATACGCCACCTACTCGCTACATGGCCCGCCGCCCTACTCCTCGACATCTGGGCGGCGGCGCAGGCGCAGGGCGGACCAGGTAGCGTCGATCGAGACGTTGCTGACGGGACCCCAGCTCTGCGCGAGCGCTAGCGCGGCGAGGCTGTCACGGGTGAGGTTGGTTGGGACACCGGAGGTCTTCTTCGGCCACATGATCCAGAAGACACCGCCGGACTCCAGCGCGGCCGATGCCGAGGTCAGGGCCAGCTCCGCCTCCTCCTGACTGCGCACGAAGCTATGCACGGCGTCGTAGGTGTCGCCTTCGCCGATGGGAGCGAGCGAGACGGCGACACCCGCCTCACGCAGCGCCTCCACGTAGGGATCAGGCGCGTTGAGGGCGAGCAAGCGGGTCTCTGGCGTCAGGCGCAGCTTCTTCGCCAGCGCATCGGTCGTCGCATCCATCACGTCTCGTCCCTCCCTCGTCATGAACCCTGCCGTAACAGGCGCGTGCGCGCGTCACGCAGGGCCAGCGCGATGTTCTCCGGGCTTTCGCCGTCCAGCGCCATGCGCTTCATCGTCGAGAGCGCGCCCGCCCACTCGCTCGCCTGCCCCTGGAAGCGCGCATCACGCGCCAACAGGTCCTCGAAAACGCGCAGCTCCAGAGCTTGCCTGTCGGTGCGCTCGTCGCCCTCGTCCACGCCGTCCAGCTCATAGGCGTTGGAGCGGGCGGAGTCGTGGATGCGCGCGATCAGCGGATGGAACTGCTCCTTGACCATATCTTCCAGCCGGGTCCGCTCAACGGCGTCGCCCTCGAAAGCGTAGACGCCCGTCAGCGCGACATCAACCACGGCCTTGCGCTCCAGCGCGTCGGCATGCTCGCGCGCCTGTTGCCGCACCAGCCGCTCGAAGTGGTCATAGAACGAGGCGGGATCGCTCAGACCATCCACACGGAAGCTGAAACGCACGAACGGGCGGCGCGGATTGGTGATGTGCTCGGCGACATGCTTCGACTCGCCTTCCGCCACAGCCGTATCCACCCGCACCGCATAGAAGCCGCGATCCCACGCGCTCTCCTCCGCGCCCCAGGTCTCCGTCGAGCCGGGATTGAAGAGCCAGTTGTCAATCTCGTATGGCTTATGCACATGGCCCAGCGCCACGTAGTCCACCAGCCCGCGTAGCGGCTCGAAGTCGGCGCGCGTCGGCAGCCCCTGCAGCTGCGGCAAGATGCCCTCAACGCCCGTATGCATGAGCAGCACACGGTACTCCACGCCCGCCGCGTCCTCCTCGGCGCGCCCGGCCTGGAGCGTCTCGGCGAGGCCGCGCATCACCCGTGCGGTGCTGGCGCCATACCACGGCAACCCATAGACGCGCAGCCGGCCGTCTTTCAGCGGCACATAGAGGCCCTGCATCGTCCGCTGCGACCATTCGGTCAACTCTGGCGCGCCATCGCGTACGACAGGGCTGAGCAGCTTCAGCACGCCGAGGTAGGCGAGGAACTGGAGCCAGGACACGCCATCGCGGTAATAGCTGCGGTCGTGGTTGCCTTCGATGCCAATCGCTGGGATGCCAGCCTCGCTCAGCCGTTGCAGCGCCTCACGCGCCTGAATCAGCGTCAGCGCGTCAATCGCACGCTTGTTGAAGAGGTCGCCCGAGACGACGAAGAAGTCCGCACGCCGCTCGATGGCGTCGTCCACCACATGCAGAAATGCCTTCGCGAAGTCGTCGAAGCGCTCACGCGAGCCGTACTGCTCGTAACCGAGATGATTATCCGCTGTGTGAACGAAGGTCGCTCGCATCGCCATCTAGCCCCATTCCGTATCGGCGCGCTCATCTACATCCCCGGCCACGCTCGACCGAGGCGCATCGTCTTGTCATCCGTATGTTCCCACACGAACGGGTCGGAGTGGAAATCGCCGTGCGGAATCACTGGTCAGGTGGCTGGCCGACAGCCTTCGGGGCTGATGTACGCGCCTCCTCCGCCTCGATCGATGCCGTCGCGTGAGCGGGCGATGAGCCACTGGTCGGGTGTGCGCCAGCCTGCAATTCCTCCAGATCGTCCAGATCGTGCAGTGGATTGGTCAGCCGCCCAATCACCCCACTCTGCCCACCGAGCAGTTCCCATGCGCGTACCAGCCCCACCGCATACACGCCAAGCAGTATCTCCGTGAGGGTGAAGGTAAATCCCACATCACGCGGATGGAGCAGCAAGCCCACGCCTGTGACGCCCTCGTAGGCATAGAGCAGCCCGCTGATGCCCAGCGTCGCCAGGACGCGCGCCGCAGCGCTCCGGGGCAAAGTCTGGGCCTGAGCGGCTGCGCCGCGTGGACGCGTGATGCTCCAGAGCACGCTGCGGCCCAGCGCCAGCGTTACGATGATGTCTACCGCGCTGATGATGACAACCATGTCGCCGACATTCGCCAGCGGGATGAGGGCGGACATGGAGACGAAGAACGCATTAGTCAGCGCGGTGAACGCTCCGCTCGCGACACCCATGCGTAGCGGATGAGCCTCACCGCCGAGTGTCTTGTCGGGACGCAGGGATACCGCGACGAACAGCAGCCCGATGAGGGCCGCGCCCGCGCCAGATGAAGCGAGGAAGTAGTTGGCGAATATCGCGGGGACCATCTGAACACCCGCCTCCCACCAGCGATCAATTGACCAATTGATTCTAGGCGATCTCTGCGGCGTCGCTGCATGATACCCCATCTCACCGAATACAAGCGCGCCATCGGGGAGTGAAAATGCGCGGCGGCGAGCCGTAGCTCTCCGCGCTCTACCCACGCGGTAGAGAACGCATGTTAGTAGTAGATCGTGCGGGTGCGATGGTAGGGGCGCTCGTCGGGCGCGCGGGTCTGGCTCTCGCTCCACAGGCGATAATCGATCTCACTGGCGGTGCGACTCACACCTCGTCGCGCCAGCTCACGCCGCAGCAGCTCCACGGCCCACAGCGTGGCTGAGCGAATCTCCACTTCGGCGGGCGAGCCAGCGGGGATGAGTGTGTAGCTGTCCACCTGCGCCGCAAGCTCAGGCGCATAGGTGATCGCGCCGAAGCGCCTCAGCAGCTGTGGCAGCTTGTAGTCGGCGAAAGCGGTCAGCCGCTCAATGCCGTGAATGTCGCTCGCGCCTACGCCACCGGTGATGGCGCGCAGGTCGGCGACGCAGATCTGCGCACGCTTGAGGAACGGCACAGGTTGCCCCTCCCACTCCGCCACATCGGCGAATGACGAGAACTCACGCTCCAGTGTCAACGCCAACGTCACCGCATCATACTCCGCATCCTCCACGACATTGGCGAACTGACCCTCGTAGCGCCCACGTAACACCCGGCCCACCTCGCGCGCGTTGGTCAGCCGCTCGGCAAAGAGGGGAATCATCGGGCAGCCCGCGTCGGGTCGCAGGATGCGCTCCAGCGTCTCCGCCTCCAGGTTGGCCAGCCACTCGGCGTCCCAGACAGGCAAGCCAACCTCGACCGCGCGTGAGAGAGCCGCCGCGAGCGCGTCATAGCCATCGTGCGATGCGCCATGCCAGGTCACACGCCAGCGCGGCTTGCCTGGCTCGCCCCAGAAGCAGAAGTTGAGCGCGTCGAGCAGGAGCGTCCAGTTGGGCGCACGCTCGGGCGCGCCAGGCACATGCAATGCCTCCAGCGTCGCGCTGGCGGCGGGCCAGGGCGCGGTGGCCCAGCGCTCGGCTAGCGTCGCGATGGCGGCGAGATCGAGGCTGACGAGCCGCGCCGCGCGCATGACGCGCGCAGTCGCCGTGAGCGCGCCCAGTCGGTCAACTCGCGGTGGCGTCAGCGCAGCGCGCCAGTCAGTCGCTTCAGTCGCTTCAGTCGCGTCTGGCGCGTCTGGCGCGTCTGGCGCGGGAGTGTCATCTGATGTGGCCATGTTGGCATCCTTCACACACGCGGAGGCATAGGCGGCGACGCCCTCGCGCCCTCGGCTATTCATCTGGTCGCATACCATGCTACCAGTCTTTAATGAAACGCGAGTGCGGCGTTGGTCACACTTAAGCGCCAACAGGCGGCTGCAAAACGCGCTACACTGAGGAACATGAGGCGGTTGTCCTCCCTGCGCTGGCGCGTGTCTTGCGGGAGGCGCCGCTACCGGTGGCTGTTTCACCGTCTCACGCGGGAGCTGTCAACGGAGATCGCTACCCGTTGCGCCCAACGCTGGACGACAGACCTCAATGCAGGAGGAGAACCCCATGATGCGCGCACGTGACATTATGACCAACGACGTCATCACGATCGGCCCTGGAGCAAGCATCCACGATGCGGCGCGCCTGCTCTCAGACTACAACATCAGCGGCGCGCCCGTGGTGGACGACGCGGGGTTGATGGTCGGCATTATCACCGAGGCCGACCTGCTGGGCAAAGAAGGCAAGACCGTCGCCGACATCATGACACCGCGCGTCACCACCGCGCAGGAAGATACACCTGTCGAGATGATCGCCCAGGTGTTGACCAGCAATCGCTTCAAGCGCCTGCCAGTGGTGCGCGGCGAGCGCGTGGTGGGAATCGTCAGCCGCGCCGACATCGTGCGGATGATGGCGAGCCGCTGGGTCTGCGCGGTCTGCGGCGCCGAGCAGGCAGGCAGGCAGCCGGTCGCATGCGAAAGCTGTGGCGCCGATACGTCCGCGTTCGAGCGCGATCTCACCCCGCGCATGGAGATGTCGGCCCGCCATTAACGCGACTGACACAGGATGGCGACCTCACCCCGTGTCCCTCGCTCTCTGGGAGTCTCTGGGAGATGGGTTGGAGTGAGGTCGCGCCTGTGACAATACCCCTACAGCACAGCGCGTGAGCGCATCCGGCGTCATCCACCTCTGCCAGCTTAGCGCTCCATTTCACGCCGTGTGGAGGTTTCAGCCGCCGCAACAGGCGTCGCGATTGGTTGGGCTGAGAGCGCCTGTACGTCGCGCTCCATCTCGGCCACCAGCGCCGCTACCTCATCCGCTGTGGCGCGGGCCGCGATACCGCGCGGCTCGCCATAGCGCAGGGTGATGCGCCAGCGCCCGCTGGGCAGCTTCTCATAGACGAACCCAGCGGGAACGATGCTCACCCGTGTCTGGCCGTCGCGCTGCGCCAGCTGCGCGAGCCTGGTGAAGCCAGATTCGAACGGCAGGAACGCGCGCCCGTCATCTTTGGGCGAGGGCAACGTGTCCACATTGGGGTAGGCCTCTGGAAAGACCACCAGCGTCTGACCTTCGCGCAGCAAGGTGGTCGCCAGGCGCGTCGCGGCGCGGAGCATCGGCTGCGCTTCGTCAGGGCGATAGGCGCTCTTGCGCCCGAAGTGTCCCCTGCCAAGGTTGAAGGCGTCCGTGCGCAACACCGTTGGCCAGCGGGCCATCCGGCAAGCCAGCTCCATCCCGCGTCGCTCGATCGGCGAGCGCGCCCAGTCGAGCGCGACCAGGATATGCGTTGGTCGCCGCGCATGCCGCAGCAACACCACCCCATCGAGCAGCGCATGGTAGTGGCGCGCCACGATCAGCGTCGCGCCCACAGGCGGCAGGCGGTCGGCTCCCTCCACGCGCAGCTCGATATCACGCGCCAGCGTACGCCGGGCGAACAGCTCCATCACGGCGTAGCCAATGGCCTCGACTGGGTTGGCATAGCGTGGCATCGCGCGAACTCACCTCTCCCTGCGCGGCTCCGCTCCATGTGACGTATGAGCGAGCCGTCCACTGGATGCTCACAACGGCGCGTGATCAGAGCGTCGGCGCCGCCGCCACATTCGACGCCGCCCGACCGCCCGCGCCATCACCATCGCGCGGACCTCGCGCGCCACGCAGCGCCAATGACGCGGGCGCGATGCCCAGCGCAATCGCGACGATCAATGGCAGCCAGAGTCCTGCGCTCAGGCTCAGCGCCATCGCGAACGCCATGTTCACAAGATACATGCCCAGCGGCAGCCAGACGGGCAGATCGACGGGAGCGTTCGCGCGCCAGAGCCAGCGGCTAAGACCCATGAAAAGGAAGCCGACGAACCACCAGCCGACGAAGTTTTGCAGTGGCATGCCAAAGTAGACGCCATGCGTGTACCAGTTCCAGAACGGAAAGACCTGATTGCGCACCATCGCCGGGTCGAGCGCCAGGTCCCAGGCCATCAGCAACCACGCCCCCAGCGCCAGGCTCCAGAACGTGCGGCCGCGCACCTTGAGCAGGCCGGTGATGGCGCTGGCGAGCAGATAGGCCGTGAACCCCATGTAGAACCATGAGAGCGGGATAGTGAACGGCACCTTGCCAAGAATCTTGGCGCCGAGCAGGTCCGTGTATTCGTAAGGGCCAAAGGGCCAGCCTGTGCTGGTGCCGATCAACTCAGCGGTCAGCGGCAGGAGTGTCGCCACCGTGAAGAAGATCGCCGTCTTGCGACGCCCCAATGCCGCCACGCCAAATACCAGCATCGTCGCCGCGCCGAGCACGATATAGATCATGCCGCCCAGCTTCTCGCCATAGGGGAAGCTCTGCTGGATCAGCGGGCTGCTCGTTATCAGCGCGGGATGCGCCATGAAGACCAGCATGCCCGTCACCGCGAACGCCAGCGCGATCAGGTGCGCGACGAACAGAACCGCGACCAGCTTCATGTCGCGTCGCATGTCTGCGATCAGGGCCCTCATGACATCTCTCCTCGTAGCAACACACGCCCACGCCAGACGTGTCGTCGCCGCAGCGCGCTCACCCACAGCTGAATGGCCACCGGCACATCAGAGAGCGGCGACAGCCAGAAACTTCTCGGACGTCGCACATACGCGCGCGACACGCCCACCAGCGTCCCGATGCGCAGCGCTGTCAGCGTCAGCGTCACGCCGAGCAGCGCGCCTCGCAGCGGCGTGATCGGCCGCCACGTCGCCAGCAGCCCCGCCAGCGTCAGCGGAGCCAGCGCCTGCGCGAAGGTCACTTCGAGCAACCCGACGACGCCAGCGACGCCAAAGAATCGGTCACGCATCGGCAGCGAGCGAGTCCAGTTGCGCCAGGTCTCGCGCCAACCCTCATACATCCGCACGCGGATGAGGTCGCCCGCCTCATAGAAGCCAACCGCCGCGCCCTTCGAGACGAGTAGCCGCACGATCGTCACATCCTCACAGATGGATGCGCGCACAGCGGCGAAACCACCGACCGCCTCCAGCGCATCGCGGCGAAACAGACAGCATTGCCCGTTCGCCTGCGCCTGGTCCACACGGGTCACCGCATGCCCAGGCGGACCAAAGCGATAGACCAGTGTCGTAAGCAGCGTGGGATGCAGTAGCCCCTCGCCCACGCCGCCAATCTCCTGGCGGGTGGCGATGCTGAACGCCGCCTCATCTGACTCCACCGCATGCGCCAGCAGCGCGCGGGCCAACCCCGGCGCGGGAACGGTGTCAGCGTCAATCGTCAGCGCCCATCCGCAGACGGGAGCCATCGCGCGCAAGCCACGCTCCAATCCCCAGGCCTTGCCGTTCCATCCCTCCGCGACCGGGCTGGCGTCCAACAGGCGCACACGGGCGTCACGCTGCTGATAGCGCGCCACCAGAGCCTGTGTGCCGTCGGTCGAGCCACCATCCACGACCAGAATCTCGCCCACCTCTGGCCCCTGCGCTAGCAAGCCATCGAGGCAGCGGCCAATGCGGCGCGCTTCGTTCAGCACAGGCAGCAGGACGCTGATACGCTCGTCCAGTCGCGGCTGGCGATCTGTCGGCATGAGAGACGCGCCGCCCGCTCCGCGCACGAAGCGCATCAGCACGCGCGCCCCCAGCGCCGCCTCGACCGCGACAACCGGCGCAATCAGCAGATCAGTGTCCATCGCATCTCCCACGGCGCTCGGTGGGTCAACTCACGGCCACAGAGCCAGATGACCCCGAAGATGGCCCGCTGATGACCCTGTACATACCGTGAACAGAGCCTTCAGCGCAGATTGTAACGAGGGGGATTCTCGCGACGCCAGCCTCCAGCCAACGGATTGGCGCACCCCATGCGAAAGTATGCGTTATCGGCGCATGATGGCGTCGATGGACACCCACAGATACATATGCGCATATCGCCTGCGCATATCGCCAGGAGAAGCACGCTCGCATGGAACACGACGAGCGATCACTCGACGAGAACGTCACTGAACCAAATATGTCGGCGCCTGCCGATAGCGCTACGTCATCCCTCGGCAGAACGGTCTGGGCAAATGACCAGTGGACGCCGCCGCTGGCTGGCTGGAGTCCGTCGCAGGATCAGATGGACCAAACCGAGCCGATGCTCATGGCGCCACTGCTCTCGGGGGAAACGTCGGAGTGGGCGCCCTCGCCGGAGCTATCGAGTCGGCCAACACGCCGCATGCGCCGCGTGCGCAGGGCGGGCGCGAATGGTCCGCTGGTCGCCGCGCTGGGGGCGCTGACAGGCGCGGCGCTGGTGTGCGCCATCGCCGCGATTGCCGTCGCATACATCGCGACGCACGCGGGTCTCGCCTCGCTCTCCGCGCAGCGCGACAACTCCCCCAGGCCAGCCACCACTATCACTGCCACGGCGACGGCGACGGCGACCCGGACACCGCCAGTCCGGACGCCAACGCCAACATCTGTCTCCTCGACAGGGGCGGCCAATCCGCTGCCTATCGTGCAGCCGACTACAACGCCAACGCCAACCACGCCGCCCGCCACAGCGACACCAACGCTCGCGCCAACGGTCACACCAACGCTCGCGCCAACGGTCACGCCCACCGCGACACCGCCAGCGCCGACGCCAACCACTGACCCGGCCCCAACGGTCTCGCCAACCGCGGCTCCGGCAACCACGCCGACGCCAGCCCCGACGTCCACACCAGGGCAAGCTACCCCAGCGACTACAGCCACGCCAGGACAGGCTACGCCACCCGCGCTGACCCCGATGCCATAGTCGGGGGCTGGCGACTGACGTCGCGCCTGGATGGCGGGTGGGTTTCGCAGCCCAGTATGGGCTATCCAGGCGCGGTTTCAACCGCCAGCCGAACGCCAGCCGAAAACTATGACAGCCCGTAGCCGGCGATGAAGTAGGTCGCGAAGAGGACGAGCGCAATCCCGCCAATCGTCGAGAGCCAGATGACTGCCCGCGGTCGATCGCGCAGGAGGTAGGCGACAACCATGAATACCGGGAAGACGACACTCAGGTAGCGGCCCAGTGAATTCACGTTGGGGAAATCGAGCACAGGAGCCAGAATACTGCCGAGCGCAAAGAGTGTATAGATCGGGCCGAGGCGCCGCCAGACGAGCAGCGTCAGCGCCAGGAAGCACAGCATCAGCAGGATGGCGATCATATCGATCTCGTGATTCCCGTCGAAGGTGCCGATCCAGCTAATGGGATGACGGAGCACATGCGCGATGTACCGAATCCCTTTGATCTGGAGGTGGCCGCCGTCCCATCCGGCGCGCGACGTCTTGACATAGGCGAGCGGATCCCCCCAGCGCACCCAGCAGTAGAGCATATAGGACGCCGTGCCGAGCGGAGTCAGCGCCAGGGCCAGGATGTTGAGGCGCAGCGGATGGCGTGTGCGATACCAGTCGATCAGGTACGCCAGGCCCACGCACGCGCCGACGAGCAATCCAGGCGGACGGGAGGCGCAAGCGATACCGGCGAGCGCGCCAGCGGCCCACCAATTGCCACTCTCGATCGCAACGAACGCCCACACCACCAGTACGAAATAGATGGATTCCGTGTAGGCGGCGCCATAGTAGAGGCTGAAGGGAAACAGCGCCAGCAGCGTGACCGTCACGACAGCGACACGCTCGCCAAAGTGATTGCGCGCGAGGCGGTACAGCCCGATGCACGCGAGAGCGAACGTGACCCATGAGATGAGCATGCCCGTCACCGCATAGGGCTCTTTCAATGGAAAGATCGCGATCAGCGGCGTCAGGATGTGGATGAGCAAAGGATAGAGCGGGAAGAAGTTCGCGCGTGACGCCGCGACCGGTGAATAGTTGTAGCCGGTTTGGGCGATGACGACATACCAGTACGCATCTTTGCGCTGCCAGACAGAGAGTGGCCCCGTAAACGGCAATGACTTGTGGCGATGGATGATGACGAACCGCATGATCAGGTCGGCGGCAACCAGGACAATGATGCGCGACACCAGCGCGATGGCCACGGGAATGACTATAGCGCGCCGCTGGGTGAGTCGCTGAGTAACCCGCTGGGCAAACGAGCGCTCTTGCGGGGGAGTCACGCCGGGTGACACGCGCGGAGTGCGCGGGAGGGTTTCCGAAAGCATAGAACTCCCAATCCAGTGGGCGTCATCATATCTTGGCGCGAAACCATTGCGACGCCGAACGCATACGGCTACAGCAACAAGCCGCCCTATCGTAGCATGGGCCCATATGGGCTACAATCCTGCTAGTACAACCTCGTACGACCTTGTACGACCGCGTACGACCGCATGTCCTACGCCGCATGGGCGACTACAGGCCGAGCACGCTCAGAGACGATTTCTCGGCGCCTGGCCCATCCACAGCCAAGGAGACCTCTGTGACCGAGCCGATCAACCGCTCCCCGCTCACCCTCGAAGACTTCTGGTCGCTCCGCTTTATCACCGACATGCGCCTCTCGCCCGATGGCCGCGCCGTCGCGTACGTCGTCCAGAGCGCGGACGAAGAAGCCAACGAGAAGCGTTCCGCGATCTGGCTGCTCGATATCCCTCGCGGTGAATCGCGCCAGCTCACCAGCGGCGAGAAGCGCGACGCCAGCCCACGCTGGGCGCCTGACGGGCAGGCCATCGTCTTTACCAGTGACCGCGAAGATGAGACGGCTCAACTGTACCTGCTTAGCCTGGCGGGCGGCGAGGCGCGGCGGCTGACGCTGACCCGGCGCGGCGCGAGTGAGCCATTCTGGTCGTCCGACGGCGCATGGATTGGCTTCACGAGCGAGACGCGTCCTGATGAGCATGCGCTGCTCGACCGTCCGCGCACGGCGGCTGAGCGCGAGCGGGAGAAGAAGGACGAGGCCGACCGGCCGCGCATCATCACGCGGCTGCAGTATCGCTGGGATGGCAAGGGGTATCTGGAGGGGCGCGGCAAGCTCTTTCGTGTCTGGCTGGCGGATGGCCGCTGCGAGCAGCTGACTGATGGCGACTATGACGACATGCAGGCCACCTGCTCGCCCGATGGCCGCTCCATCGCCTTCGTCAGCGACCGCGAGGACAACCGCGACGCGAACATGACCAGCGACCTCTGGCTGCTCGATCTGGAAACCCGCGTCACCCGCCGCCTGACCGACGCCTCGCATGCCTTCGAAAGGCCGGTATGGTCGCCTGATAGCCAGCGCCTGGCCTGTATTGCCACGCCGCGCATCCGCGACCACTCCTATGACAACGTCGCACCGATGGTGGTCAGCGTGGAGGGAGGCGCGCCGCGCAACCTCTTCGCGGGACATGACCTCTCCGCCGAGGTCGGCATGTACAACGACATCCCCAGCCCCGACAGCTGTGAGCCTGTGTGGTCGGCGGATGGCGGCTCGGTCTACGTGTTGGCGCAGCGGCGCGGCGGCGTGGACCTGCTGCGCGCCACGACCGAAGGTTGGACCGATGGTTCCCCCCACGGCTCGACGGTGGAGACGGTCATCGCAGGCGACGCCACGCACATTGGGCAGTTTGCCGTCGCGCCAGACGGCTCGCGCGCGTATACACTGCGCTGCGATCCCACGCAGCCGTGGGACATCTGGGAGCAGGTCGGCGACGAGGCGGCCGCACGCCAGCTCACCCATGTCAACGCTACGCTGCTCGCCGGTCGTGCGCTCGCGCAGCCAGAGCGCTTCGAGTATGCGTCCTTCGATGGCTGGCGTGTCGAGGGCTGGCTCTATCGACCCGCCCAGGCGCCTGACGCGGGAGCGCCGCTCGCGCTCAAGATTCACGGTGGGCCACATGGCGCCTATGGCCAGACGTTCTTCCACACCGTGCAGGCGCTCGTCGGGCGGGGCTACGCTGTCGTCTACCTCAACCCGCGCGGCAGCACAGGCTATGGCGAGGGCTTCGCGCAGGCATGCGACCACGACTGGGGCGGCGGTGACTACCGCGACATCATGGCGGGCGTGGATGCGGCGCTGGCGCGTGGCCAGATCGACGGCTCGCGCATGGCCGTCTTTGGCGGCAGCTATGGCGGCTACATGACCAACTGGATCATCGGACATACCGACCGCTTCCGCGCCGCTGTCACTGTCAACAGCGTGACCAACCTCATCACCAGCTTTGGAACTGGCGATATTGATAGCGTCTGGGCAGAGGGCGATTATGGCTGGCCGTGGGAGCGCGCGGACTTCTATCGCGAGCGCTCGCCCATCACCTATGCGCCCAACGTCACCACGCCCACGCGCATCATCGCCGCCGAAAACGACTACCGCTGTCCCATCGCGCAGAGCGAGGAGCTGTACACCTGGCTGCGCACGCTTGGCCGCGCCCCAGTGGACTTCGTGCGGATGCCAGGGGCCAGCCACGGCGTCCATGCGTCACCGCGCCAGCACGTTCGCGCGCTGACGCTGGAGCACGAGTGGATAACTCGCTACTGCCCCGTCGAAGACTAACCCGCGAGCGCCGTCGTCGCTGTAATCACTCTCATCGCGGCGCCGGTTTATCGACTAGATTGCTATACGAGTGGCGCGGTGAGCATTCGGCGCTCCACTGCGTAGTACCCACTGACGCGACCAAAGGAGTCTCGCGCCAGTGGGCGCTACGCCATTTCCCCGCAACACAAACAGCTGACGAGCATGCGATACAGGACCACGAAGGACAGTGCGCGCCATATGACCATTGAGAAGCTACGGGTAGATGCGTTCGTCACGCCAACGGCCCCAGCTAGCGCGCCGACGCTATTGGCTCAGCCACGCCGTCGGATGTCGTGGCGGGCGATGAGCGAGACGGCGCTCATTGTCCTTGGTCTGCTGGCCAATCTCGTTCTGCTGCCTCACAGCATCGCCAGTGACGGCGCGCGTCGCTATGTCGAGCTTGCGCAACTGCTCAGCGGCAAGGGCCTGTCCAGCTCGAAGTACTCCATCATCGGACCAATCTTCGCCGCGCCGCTCTGGTTCATCGGACGCTACTTCGCGCAGTCGGCCCTGTGGGTCGAGGGCTTCAATACGCTGGTGTATGCGCTGGGGCTGCTCGCGTTTTACCTCTTGATGCGTCCCTATGTGGATGGTCGCCTGCTGCGCTCATTCCTGCTCCTGCTGACGCTCGCCTCGATGTTCCCATATCACCTGACACAATTCTACGGCGAGATCTTCACGGCAGTGCTGGTAGCGGTTGGCTTCGCTTTCGCCACCTTGCGTCGACGGGGCGCGCTCACCGGGCTGGCGCTCGTGGCGGTGGGAGTCGCCAACACACCCGCGGTCATCGCGGGGCTGGCGGTGGCGCTGGCGAAACACATCTGGGACACGCGACGGCTGCGCTACGCGGTTACACTGGTGGCCGCGCTCGCGCTCATCGGCGCCGAGTCGTGGCTCCGGCGTGGCAGCGCGATCAACGACGGCTACCAGCGCGACAACGGCGGCCATACACTGATGCCCTTCGCTGGCATGCCGGGGTTCAGCTATCCGCTGCTGCTCGGCCTGCTGGCTGTCCTATTCTCCTTTGGCAAGGGGTTGATCTTCTTCACACCGGGCCTCTTCCTACCCATGCGCCACCGAATCGCGGACACATGGGGGACACGCAGCCGCATCTGGTCCATGTACAGCCTGTGGCTCTGCGTTGTCGCGGGGCTGATCCTGGTCTATGCGAAGTGGTGGGCCTGGTATGGCGGCTGGTTCTGGGGGCCGCGCTTCTTCCTCTTCGCCAGCATCCCCGCCTCATTCGCGCTCGCGCACTGGACACAGCGGCCCTCCACGCGGCTCTCGCTCAATCTGCTGGCGCTCGGTACGCTGGCGCTCTCCGTCTGGGTAGGCATCAACGGCGCGGTCTTCAATCAGGCCGACCTCACCGTATGTACCAATCACCATTACTTGCTGGAAGCGTACTGTCACTTCGCTCCGGACTACAGCGCCCTCTGGCGTCCACTCGTCAACCTCTACCTGTTTGGCCTGGGGCCGCGTTTCGCGCGCGTCGAGGCGCTGTCGCCCGGTACTGTCATGTTCGGCGTCTATGCGCTGCTGGTCGGGGTCTACCTCGCGCTGCCACTGATGCGCGTCATCTGGGCGCAGTCGCGCGCGGGCATCGCCGCATGGGCGCCGCGCTTCGCCGCCGTAGGGGCCGAGCTACGCTTCTGAGCCGCTACGCTTCTGAGCCGCTACGACGCTGGAGCATGCCGAGGAATCACTATCGGCCTATCGTCCCGCACGGGGCGCACAATGAGTGACAAACGCAGCGCGAACGTGAGAGTCAATCCGAGGATGAGTCCCATGCCCACGCCGAGCGTTAGCCCTACGCGCAGACCGTCCCAGGGGCTAGTCGGGAGGCCGGAGTTGCGCAGAGGAGGCGGGATGTAGAAGGCATAAGCGAGGATACCATACACGGCGCCTACGGACCCACCCCAGAGTGGCGTGAGCCAGAGCGACGTCAGCGCGCGAGCTGTGGAGCTGACATCACGACGGAGTCCCGCCAGCAGACCTGCCAGCGTGACGAACAGCGGCAGCCAGAAGATCACCGAGGCGCCCGCAATCGCCAGCGCCTCCGCAACGCGCGTGAGTCCCGGCAAGCCCGCCAGCAGACGCGCCCAGCCCACCCTGGGTGCGGCCGCCGAGAGGCAGACGCCCCATACGATGGCAGTGGCGACCAATCCCACGCGGATGACTCGACGCCAGGGATGCGGCCGCAAGCGCAGGCCGAGACTCATCCCCAGCGCGCAGACGCCGCAGATGAACGCCGCCAGTCCTGCCAACATTGTCCGGCCTCCCAGCGCGTCAAGCAGTCCTCCGCGAGGCAGCAGATCGCTCGCGAGCGCGGCCAGACCGACGAGCGCGGCGCCCGCGAGCATCGCCGCGATGACACGCAGCCCCGTGTCCGTCAGAGCGCGCATGGCCCCTTCCTCTCGTCTCATACAGCTCGTCCATCCCATCTCCTCATTCACTCTGACGTTGAAGCACTATGGGATTTACCCCCGAAAAGCTAACGATCAGGCTCGTAGCGAGCTGAAGCGCAGCACAGCGCACGAGCGCATCAGCCTCTCAGACAGGGACGCACAAGGGATGTTCAGACCCTGAGGTCAGGGTAGCGGGCGCACATAGGTCGCTTGCCAGCTAGCGACTATGAATACAGGATGCGCTCCGCCACTGATGGTTGTCGCGAATCTATCTGTGGCGAG
>DASQSS010000235.1:0-5082 GCA_035642255.1 Ktedonobacterales bacterium
CACCTCTCGACCACCTCTCGACCACCTCTCGAAGCTCATGCAGATGCGGGCGCGCGGTCGTCTAGCCCATCGCTGAGGCGCTCGCCACTCACAAGCGCGCGCTCGATCGTTGGCCAATCCGCTGGGCGCCACACAGCCGCCTCAATTCCTGCACAGCCTGCGAGCGCCGTGAGCCACACCAGCTGCTCAGGGCGCAGGCGGCCGTGCGTCGTCTTGAGCTCGATGAGCAGCAGCCGCGGTGGCTTGCACAGCGCCAGGTCAGGCCAACCAGGAGCGCTGCGTCGCGCATCGTGGGTGTGATAGACGAGCCAGCCTGTCAGCTGCGCCAGCTCGATCACCGCCGCTTGGAACGCGGCTTCGCGCTCGCCCTGCGCCGGCGGAGCCACCAGCGCCACCACTGGCTGTTCTGCGGACATCCTCACGCCGACGCATCGAGCGCATCAAGGGCATCGAGCGCATCAAGGGCGTCGAGCGCCGCCGCTACGTCCTGCGCGCTGGCGGAGCCGCGCAACTGCCCAAGCATGCGGCGCCAGCGTTCCTGCTCCTGGCGCGCCTCCATGAGCACATCCAGAATGCGCCCGATCTGCGTGACGGGAATCATGCGTCGTCCACGTTCCCACATGCAGACGGCGGACGTGGAGAAGCTCAGCCGCCGCGCGAACTCCGCTTGCGAAAGCCCGACGCGTTGACGCAGCTCGCGCAGTTCGTCACCGGTCAGGTTGAACCTTGTCGCATCTCCGATCGACTGGGCAGGCGCTGTCGCTAGCGCCATGGGAACCAGGTGCTGTGTCATGCTGATGGTGGTCTCCTCTGCTCTTTACTTTGGTATCACTCTGTTCGCATCTGTCAACGCTGACGCGGTCCCGATCGTCGCCTCCCGCCCGCTCCTAGCACCGTCGGCGGTCCTGCTGCGACGTGCCCACGAGCGGCGTTGGTGAGCTGCACACCACGGTGCGCGTACCAGCAGGCCAGGGCGACGGAGAGGACCACGTCATCATGCTCGCCCTCGCGCCACTCGCCTGCCTGGCCAACGCCACCCGCCTCATAGGCGTCATGTCCGCGCGCATTGATCTTGGCTTTGAAGTTATAGGCTTCCGCGAGAAAGAGCGTCGTGAGCGGGAGCGCCGCCGACATGAGCAGACGCGCCGCGTCTGGCGGCACACTGTGCGGATCCTGCTCGTCGCGCGGCTCAGGCATCAGGACAGTGAGCACACCCACGAGGTCGCGCTTGGGCACCCAATAGTTGAGGCCGGTCGCATCAATATGCGGCTCGTTCCCAGCGGTGATGCTGATCGCAATCACTGGCGTCCCCAGATCGGGCGCCTCGCGAAAGAGATCCAGCACAGGCACGCCCACACCGGTCGCGTCCAGCGCCAGCGCCGCGGTTTGCCCGCGCATTTGGGGTGTGCGCAGCAGGTCGCAGACGTAGCGCACCATCGCTGGGTAGGACGTACCCAAGGGGAAGCGATGCAGATGCACGCCTTCATAGCGCGGGACACGGACGCGCACGAGCTGTGGCGTGCCCTGCTCGATGCGCCCTTGCGCCACCCACTTGGCGTGGTCGTAGTCGAACTGTCGACGCGCGGCCGCTTCCGCGCACTGTGACGTGTAGAAGCCGGGCAGCATCGACAGGGATGGCAGCCCATATCCAGCCGCCAGGGTTTGCGCTGATTCCGGTACCTCGACCTCCAGCTCGCTGGCGCGAATGATCGAGAGCGCGGTGTAGTCACTGCGCTGGCCCAGATCGAGCCCGACATACAGCAGCGTCATCAGTGACCGTCCCCTTTCTTGCCCCTTCGTACGCCTTACGCGCGTTGCCTTGCGTCGTTGCCTTGCCCCGTTGCTTTACGTCGGTGCTTTACGTCGGTGCTTTACGTGGTCGCCCCGACCTTCTACCCAAACAGTGGTGCAACCACATTGCCAGCTTGCCCAGCACCGTCGGCGACGGCTTCGGCGACGGCTTCGGCGACGGCTTCGTTACTGACGCCACCTCTGGCTACGCTCGTGGATAGGCTTGTGGATAGGCTTGTGGATAGGCTCGCGCCGAAGAGTGGCTGCACATCGTCGCTGACGGTCGCCTTCACCGCCGCCGGACTGAAAGCGCTATCGACCGTGTCGGCGAACTCGCCCAGATACTCACTTTTGAACCAGAGGTCACCCAGCGCGGCGCGCTCTTCAGCGAGAAACGCCGGCGTGATGCGCGGACACTCGTAGGCGGTGACTTTCACCCGGTCCCAGTTTGGGCCGCCATGCTCCCACGCCTCATAGAAGTGCCCGCGCTTGCCGAAGGGGCTGGACATCAGCACCAACCGCCCCTGCGAGACCGCCAGCATCGGGCGCACTGCCCGAGTGAGCGCATCAGCTACCCAGGCCGCTTCATCCTCGATCAGCAAATCCACGGCGCTGAACCCCCGGATGGTCGCATCAGACGAGGGCAGTGACACGACGCGTGAGCCATTCTCGAGCGTGTAACTCAGCTTGTTGTCCTCGATCCGCTTGGGTGGATGCTCCAGCTGCTGGAGATGCCCTGTGACCTTGCGGAACAGCTCGGACGACTGGCGCAGCGACGGGGAGACCAGCAAGGTGAGCGAGCCTGGCTGGTAGATGCTGGTGTGAGCGGCGATGACGCTCGTGATCGTGCTCTTGCCGCTTTGCCGTGAGCAGTTGAGAATCAGCCGCTGCCCCGCCCAGCGCAAGACGCGCATCTGCCAGGGATCCGGCGCGATGCCCAGCGCCTCCGCCGCGAAGCGCGCCGGATCCAGCGCCCAGACCAGATCGCGCGCCGTCGTTCCCGTCTCAGGCACTGCCGTTCCCATCGTGGTCTTGGTGGTCTTGGTGGTCATGTGGCCCTACACCTCTTGCGCCGCCAGCGCCGCTGCAACGGCGAGGCGTGCCTCAGGATAGGGCGCCAGCGCCGCCAGAATCGCCCCACGTAGTCGTTGCCAGTCGGACGACTGGATGAGAGCCACCTGCGTAACCGGGCGTTCGTCCAGATCGCCTAAGAGCTTCGCCTGCAACTCGATTTGCCGCTGCAAGCGGTCAATGGCCTTCAGCGCCAGCTCACCCTCACGGGCGTCGCGCGCCTCCTGCAGAATGGCGGTCGTGGTGACGTTGATCGTGCGCAACTGCTTGACCACGTCGAGCGCGGCTCCCTCGGCGACGGCTTCACGGGCAGCCTGACTCTGCGCCACCGCGTGCGCGACATGGATGTTCGCATGGCGTTGTACGGCCATGAAGCCGACCGCAAACTGTAACGCTATGTCACGATACGACGCCCCAGCGGCCAGCGCCGTATCAATTGCCGCTCGCTCGGCATGAGTGCAGATCGTACACACGCGTGGCATGGGTCGCTCTCCTCACGCGCCGCACGTTACCGCGTGCGGCGTCTGCCACCAGTGACCGTGTAGAGTAACGCCTCATCGGTGCGTGGGCGCAGCGGCTGCTGCTGGAGCACCTGCTCGTGCGCACGAGCAGACGGCGAGACGCGCGGCTGCAGGGCGAACGAGGCCAGCTCACGCAGCGCTGCCTCCAGCGTGTCGTGTCCCGTCGCGTGGCCGGATGCGAGCCGGACGCGCATGGCGGTCAGGCGGTCAATCTGCTGCGTTCGCGCGGTCCGCGCGGTCCGCGAGATCGGCTTGCCGCCGCGACGCGCCTCGGCCCGCGCCGCCTCAATGTACTCAATGTAGCGGCTCATGAAGTAACTGCCTCTCATGGTGTCAACCTCTTTCTTGTGGTTCGCTTGTGTGGTTCGCTTGTGTGGTTCGCTCGTATTCCTAGCGTTCCTACAACCCGCGCTGCGTGCGCGCTTGCTGGAATCCGGCGGCGAAGCCATTGCCGAAGGCCATGCCCGCCGCGTAGGGTTGGCCATCCTCAGCGGCGGCGACGACCGTCACCTCCAGGTGCTCGATGTTCACCCCACCGTTCCCCACCTGTGAGAGCGGCGTCACCGCTTCTGGTCCAGCCTCACCCATCAGGTAGGAGCGCCCGCTGCTCAGTCCCAGCCCTGCCACTGCCTCGCGCAGCACACCGCCGTTGGCGAGCTTCACGAGCGGATTGACCGTCCCGTATTGGAGCCGTGGCGCCCACCACGCGGGCGACGCCGTCTGGAAGAAGCCGCGCCAGGGGTTCATCGCCGTCAGCAAACCCTTCCCCGCGTCGTAGCCCGCGAAGGCGACCTCGTGCGTCGGGCCGCCCTGCGAGATGACATTCCAGTCGCTGGGAATGCTCCCCAGCACCGGCTGCCCGGCGCGCAGATGGCTGATGATCGTCGCGATGAGGGATTGCGCGCTGCCGTAGGCGTCTTGCAGCGTGACGCCCAGCTTGCCCATTTCACCCTTGTAGCGATCGGGCGCCTGCCCGCCGACGTAGCCGCTGCCATACACGTCGTCTTTGATGCCGACGGGGGAGACGAGCCGCTTCAACAAGAAGGAGGCCGCGCTCGCCATGCTTGTGGGCACGCAGTCGTTGGTGTCGTTGACGTCGTGCTGGGCGAGCTGGTTCATCAGCGGGAAGCCGGGCAACAGACCCGGCGCGCTGCCAGAGGACGCCGAGACCGGCCCGCCGCCGCCATTTTGGGTGCTGGTCACGGTTTTGAGCAGGTGGGCGATGGCGGTGGTCGCCAGCTTCATCAACTCACTCAGCGTCCCGCTGCCCAGATCGCCCAGGACGCCGGTCAGCGCCTTCGTCGTGACACCCGCCGCTGAAAGTCCCTGCTGGATGAGCGCGGCGGCGCCATCGCCCAGGTGCGCCAGCAGTCCGCCTACGAAGTCGCCGATGCCACCGGCATAGCCCGGCACGCCCCACCCGCTCAGGAAGCCCGCCGTGGGGCCCGCAGGCAGCACCGCGGCGCCTTTGGGCAGGTGGACCAGCTCCGGCCCCTCTTCGCCAACGAGCGCGAGACCGCCCGGATGGTTGGCCGTGCCACGCGCGTAGGCGGCCGCTGCGCGTCCGTGGCCGGTCGTGCCGCCCGACGTGCCTGCGGCGCCAGCGCTGCCACCCGCGCCCGGTGGCGCCCACAGCGGAATGAGGTTGCCTTTGAAACCGAGCGCTTTCGCGATAGCGTCAATCGCCCCGGCGAAGCCG
>DASQSS010000236.1:0-4423 GCA_035642255.1 Ktedonobacterales bacterium
TGGAGCGGCGTTGCTTCTGACGTCGAGAAACCGCTTGCCATTGCCAAAAGCCATGTCCGTTACACTCACGTCTCTCGACAAGCCCGATGCGCTCGATCTGTTGACCTTACCACCCGACGATGAGAGGTAGCCTCATGCTGAGCACTGCCGAAAGACAAGCCGCAGAGCGGATACTCGAGTTGCTCGACAGTCACACGCTCGCGCTACGGCTTGCAGGAGCGTATGCTGCGGATACCCGCCAAACATTAACAGCGGTTGCAGCAGAGCTTGAAACGGCGCCCGCGGGCGGCGCCCCTGATAAACCATCTAAGGCTGTCTCAGCGGCATTCTATCAGAGCGCTAACGATCTGCCCGTCGAAGGGCTGAGACTATTTGGACTCCTAGCAGCCTTTGCGACAGCGAACGTTGGACGCAACGCCGTGCTAGAAGTCGGTGAGACGCTGGCCATCGGGCAAGAAAGAGAGCGTCTCGAGCAACTGATCAATCGCGCATTTGTAGAGACAGGTGTGAACCCTCACCTGCCGATTACTGCTGACTACGAACGGGTGCAAGTCCATCCGTTACTGCGCGGATTCGCCGAGACGATGTTCCAAACTTGGTCCGAAGATGATCGTAACGCTGCATATCGGGCAGTCGCGCTGTACTACGCCGAATACGCTAATGCCACACCTGACCGCTGGCTTGGACCTGATGAAGCTAACATTGTTGGCGCATTACAGTGGGCTCACAAACGCGGTGAGCAGGAATCGGTCGCTGCGCTCTGTGCAGGGCTGCAGTATTACTGGCGAGATCGTGGCCGTATCCCGGCCAGTAAATCATACTTACCCTGGGGTATAGAAGCGGCTGAAGCAATCGCTGAATCTATACCACCTGAATCTCCTGAGGTCAGGCAATATCGCCGTCGTGCGGCGCAGCTGGCGCTCAGCTATGGAAATGCACTGAAGGAGAGCGGTGAACTCGACACGGCGGAGGGGATTTTTCAGCGCAACTTGCTGCTCCGTAGACAGCTAGGCGATAGACGCGGAGAGGGTCGGGCGCTTTGTTGTCTAGGGTTGGTCACGCAGGCCCAGGGAAAGCTGGGTGAAGCTGAACGGTACTACCAGGATGCATTGGATATTAGTATCGCGGAAGGAGATCGCCAGAGCGAAGGGGCGAATCTCACCTATTTGGGGCAAGTTGCACAGGCGCGCGGGCACATCTCAGTAGCCGAGAAGCGCCTGCGAAAGGCCCTAGAAATCTTTCGTGAAGTGGGCGATCCACACGGTGAAGGTGTAGATCTCACGGCCCTTGCCCGTCTAGCGCTCGAAAAGAGGGATTTTGCAGAGGCTGAGGCGTTGGCCCAGCAGAGTCTTGCCATCCGGCGTGACATGGAAGACACACTTGGCGAAGGCGCCGTGCTCTCTCTTCAGGGTAGGATTGGCCTGGCTCGGGGCGATCTAGAAGTGGCTGAAGAGTTCTTTCACCGGAGTCTAGAGATTCGCCACAAGATCGAAGATCGCGTTGGTGAAGCTGATGACTTGACACAGCTCGGACGGCTCTACCTGGATCGTGGCAAGTACGATGAGAGTGAGCGCTACTTTCAGGATGCTCTTGGCCTATTTCGAACCGTACATGCGCGCGCGCAGGAAGGTGTTGTGCTCTCTCAGCTTGGTTTGGTAGCCATAGAGCGAGGTCAACGTTCCGAGGGAAAGCGTTTGCTCTCCCAGAGTATCCCGATTCGCGGTGAAGTCCGGGATCGCAGAGGCGAAGGTGTTGACCTTGCCCTACTAGGGCGGATTGAATTGGAGAGACGGCACTATCACAAGGCGAAGGCTCTCTATGAGCAGAGCCTTGAGATCGCGCGCAATGTGCAGAACGAACGCGGCGTCGGGGTGAACCTGCGTCAACTTGGCGTCATCGCCGAAAAGCAAGGGCGCATTGACGAAGCGGAAGTGTTGTATCGGCAGGCACTGGACATCGCGCGTAACGTGGAGAATGGACTTGACATCGCCGATACCTGTCTCGCGCTGGGAAGCTTGCTGTGCGCTAAACAGCAGACGCATTCTGCAGGCTGTCCGTTGATCCACGAGTCAATCAGAACGTATGCCAGGATTGGCGCACCGGGCGAGCAAACCGCTCGCCAGGAGGCCATTCGCTGGGGATGCGATTAGCCTCGGCGATCCTCACGCGTTACACCGCTCCTCACATGTGAGTGTTTGTGAGTGAGGTGGGCGCTTACATCGCGTCGTTCTCGACCGCACCCAGCAGCAGTTGGGCGGCTTTGACGTCGGCCTGCCAGTGAGGTAGGGCGGCGGGCGTGGCGCGGAGGTAGCGCAGCAGGCCGATGATGGTAGCGCGGGCGCTCCAGTAGTCGGGAAGCTCTTGCCGCAGGTAGAGCCGCGCGGATTGTGGCCCCTGCTCGGGGTCTTTGGCGACGGTGTAGATGGCGTAGAGGGTATAGCGCAGGAGCGAGCCCGTGAAGCCCGCCTGGCCGAAGGGGCGCAGGTCGCGGGCGGCGAACTCGGTGGGGGTCTTGAGGCGGACGTTGTTGGCGGCGCGGCTGGCGAGCATCTGGCGGTAGTCGTTGGCGCCGTAGCCACGGGCGAGCTCCTGATAGACGCCCTCTCGGCTATCGCCAGCCGCCTCGACGGCGATGCCTTTGAGGTAGAGGCGCTCTTCGGGACCGAGCTTGCGCCAGAGGGACGGCTCCAGCCCGGTGGGGACGAGCTCGTCGGAGGCGATGCGGACGGCGCGCTCGATGAGGCCGGTGACGGGCGAGGTCTCGCCACGTTGGCGCTCGCGGCGCAACTCGCGCTCAACGTCGATGTCGCCGATGGCGCCGTAGCTGGTGAGGATGCGCAGGGCGGCGGCGTAGGCGGCGAGCTGATAGTCGGCATCGCCAAAGTTGGGGTCCTCTTGGGGGTCGAGCGCCCGCATGCCGCGCACCTGCTCGCGCACCTCGCGCTGGACGTCGGGGAAGATGTCGGCCAGCTCGCCGCGCTGGTCGCCATGGCGCTTGCGCAGGATGAGGATGACGGTGCCCTGCACGTAGTTGCCCTGCTTGATGCCCGCGCTGCTGGTTTCGGTGGCCACCGTCCACGCGGCGGAGACCTGGAGGCCGGCGGCCCAGAGGACGAGCGTGAGGTCGGCCCAGACTTCGGGGTCCTGGTGGGTGAACATGACGACCTGGAAGCCGTCGTCGCGCATGTACTGGGTGGTGCGCTTGTAGCACTCGGCGAGGATGGTGCGGAACTGCGCGCCCTCACCCTTGACTGCGAGCGCGCGCTTACTGTCGCTATACCAGCCGGGAAAAAGTCTTAGCAGCTCTTTGTCATACCAGGCAAGGAAAAACTCAGAGATCTCATCGTAGTTAATGACATCGCCGTAGCCGGGGTCAGTGATCCAGGCATCGGCTATCCAATCTACAGTCCGCGCGTCAGTTAGCCCCACATCGTAATTGCCGACCGTCGTTTCCGCGGCAAAGGGGACGGAGTAGGCCGATTCGAGCGCCGCCATAGGGCGGCAGCTATAGTTCAGCAGAGGGTTAAGCGCCTGATTGTAAAAAGTTTGCTTGCCAGCTCCCGCCTCCGTCCCTCTTGCAGTCATCCAACTGCACAGTCTGCTATTCCAGTTCGCCAGTCGCCCCTGGAGCAGCAGCAGCGCGCTGGCGTCATCGGGGGCTTCGCGCATATGGCGCTCGGCGAAGAGGCCAGCGAGCAGGAGCTGGCGCGGGTTGAAGAGGTGATGCCAGTGGGTCCAGCCGCGCGTGCGGATGGGCTCCTCCGTCTTGTCGCCAGGCTCGATGCGGCGGCTGGGGAGCGCGCCGGAGGTTTGCCAGGCGGCAAAGCGCTCGCGCAGCAGGTCGAGCACGCGCTGTTCGCGGCGCAGGTCGTCCTCGGTGGGGGCGCGGTAGTAGCGCTGCTTGGTCGTAGGGTCGTACCAGCGGACGCAATAGAGGCGCTCGCCCATCACGTCATCGGGGCGCGGCGTGATGTCGTCGTTCTCCCAGAGGCGCAGGCCGTTGACGCCGCGCAGGCGCTCGGCGCTGGTGGTCTGGCGCTGGGCCGGGGACAGCCAGTGGCCGTCGCGGTCCACAGGGCAGCGCAAGCCATCGCTCCAAGTGCCCTCGCTGGTGGCCGCCGCCACCTCCGCCGCGGTGGCGTCCTGGATGATCTCGATGTCGAAGCGCTTGCGGGCGTGGTCGGGGGTGAGCCGCGCGATGACGTTCGGCTTGGTGGCGATCACCCACGAGGGCGCGAGCGGCACACGCCAGCCGGTCGCGGGGTCGAGCGCGTCGGCGCAGTAGAGGTAGGCGTCGGCGATCCAGCCCTGCTCGTTGCGCTCGATGCCCCAGGCGTCCACCTGGGCCCGCACGTCGGCGAAGATGCGCCGCTGGGCCTCGGCGACGCGCGCGACGGCAGACTCACCGCCGCCGACGATGTTG
>DASQSS010000237.1:0-24654 GCA_035642255.1 Ktedonobacterales bacterium
AGCTACCTCGGCTTTATCTTCGCCCGCGCCGACGATGCCGCCACCGTCGAAACCGCGCTGCGCGAGGCGCATGGCACGCTGCGGTTCGACATCCGACCGATGCTCACCGTGTTGAGCTAATCTGGCGAGCGTTCTGGATGCCCGTTGACCGCTAACCGCTAGCCCGCCGATGGCGCGCCCTGCGTGGCGGGCAGTGTCACCGTGCCAAGGGTCCCGCACCCAGAGACACTCAACTGACCGGGCGTACGTGTAATGGTCTGGCATGTCATCGTCTCGGTGTGGTTGGCAATCGGAACCAGCCCCCAGTGCGATACAGTAAGGACAATCTGGCAGGAGCCAAAGGGGCCGAGCGGTGGCTCGACGAAGAACGTGTCTGTGGCGCCAGTATCCACGCCCATCACTGAGGCGCTGAGCGTCGCGGCGTGGCAGTCGGAAAAGGCGTGAGCGAAGCAACCCTCGGCAGCCTGCGCCTCAGTGGTCGTGGTCATGAGCCTGCCAGCGGCGTAATGGAGCGCGCCGCACGCTTGCGCATGCCCCTGGGTGTAGTCTGTGCGCCACTGCTGAAGGTTGGCGCCCGCATAGATCAGTGCGACCATCGCGAGCAACGTGATGGCGCCCACGATGAGCGTGCGACGATGGACCGGCATGATGTGCGCTCCTCTCACACGTTTGTCCGCATAGGGCGGATTCGCAAACAGGACGTCGGCGGGACGCTTCAGGTTCCATCATGGACCTTCACTATGGATGCTTACAGGGCCAAGGCGGCGCGGCGTCTCCTCGCCGGGCGCATGATACACTGCGTTGGGCGTGGCCGATTCACCACGGGCGTCGTGCGAACTGGACGGGAGGCTTAGGAACCGCATGGACCATGCGCATGAGTTGGAGGCCATACACCGCGCCACAGAGCCGCGCACGCGCGAGTCGCTCGCGGCGGACCTGCGGGCGATGGGCGTGGCGCCGGGGATGACGCTGCTCATCCACTCCGCGCTGAGCGCGCTTGGATGGGTAAGCGGAGGACCAGTTGCGGTGGTTCAGGCGCTGATGGATGTGGTGACGCCGGAAGGAACGCTGGTCATGCCATCGTTCACCGGCGACAATTCTGACCCCGCGGCGTGGCGCAATCCGCCTGTGCCAGAACTTTGGGTTCCGATCATTCGTACGTCCATGCCCGCGTATGACCCGCGCATCAGCCCCACACGGATGATGGGACGCATCGCCGAGGTCTTTCGCCAGTGGCCCGAAACCCTGCGCAGTGACCATCCTCAATCGTCTTTCGCGGCATGGGGACGGCAGGCGCGGGAGGTCATCCGCGATCATGCGCTGGAGGGCAGTCTGGGCGATGAATCGCCGCTGGCGCGCATCTACGCGCTGGACGGCTGGGTTCTGCTCCTGGGCGTTGGCTTCGGCAACAATACCTCGTTCCATCTGGGCGAGTTTCGCGCGCGGACAAGTCCCTGGATGACGACTGGCTCAGCGATGCTACGGAACGGCCAGCGTGTCTGGAGCGCCTTCCGCGATGTAGACTGGAATGACGAGTCGTTTCCCGCGATTGGCGCGGAGTTCGAGCGTGGCGAACAGGTCAGGCGCGGCATGATCGGCTCCGCGCAGGCGCTGCTCTTTCCGCAGCGTCCAGCGGTCGACTTCGCGCAGCGCTGGCTCGCCACACATGGAGGACGTGATGACACAGGATCAGTGGACAACGGTTGACCACTATTTCTCGGACCTGTTAGCGCCACCCGACGCCGCGCTCGATGCCGCGCTCGCCGCGACCAGCGAGGCGGGCATGCCACTCATCAATGTAGCGCCAAATCAGGGGAAACTGCTGCATCTGCTCGTGCGGATGATCGGCGCGCGCAAGATTCTGGAGATCGGAACTCTGGGCGGCTATAGCGCTATCTGGATGGCGCGAGCGCTGCCACCGGAGGGGCGATTGATCACGCTGGAGGTCAACGCGGCCCATGCCGCCGTCGCCCGCGCCAACATCGAGCGTGCGGGGCTGACGGAGCGTGTGGAGGTGCGGCTGGGGTCCGCGGTCGCCACGCTGCCACAACTGACGGAACAGGGCGCCGGACCCTTCGACATCGTCTTCATTGACGCCGACAAAGCCAGCACGCCCGACTATCTTACCTGGGCATTGCGTCTGACGCGACCCGGCAGCCTCATCATCATCGACAATGTTGTGCGCGGTGGCGCGGTGAGCGACCCCAACAGCGCTGACCCTGATGTGCAGGGTATTCGTCGGGCGCTGGCCATGCTCGCGGAGGAGCCGACTCTCGAAGCGACGGCGCTGCAAACGGTTGGCGTCAAGGGCTACGATGGCTTCGCGTTGGCGCTGGTCACGGGCGACTGAGCGACTCCTCACGCATTGAGCGAGCGAGCGCCATCCCGCCCGAGCGGCTGGCTGTTCTCGTTTGTGCGCTGTGCTGTCCGCGTAGAGGCGCCCTCAGCCATCTGTGGCGCCCGTGCGGCCACCGCTTCAAGAGGCGACCCTGTCCCGCGCAGCCGTAGACGGGCGCTACCTTTTCAGGTGGCTCCGCACGCGGCGCCGCAGCTCGTTGATTTCGCGCGCACGGCGGACCAGTAGCACAATGCCAGTCGCGACGCCAGCCAGGCCAAGCGATGTCCACAGCGGTACGGGCCGCGAGAGCGGCGCGAGCGCATCCGCTGGACTTCGTCTCCTCCGGGTGCGCAGACGTTCGTCGCGAATCTGCGGCTCGATGATGATGCGCAGCTCGCCGCGCTCAGCCTTGGCGAGGATGCGGTCGAGCTGTCGCGGCAGACGGGCGAGGCTCCGCGCCAGCGCCAATCCCTCGCGCAGCGATCCCTGGGCTAGCTCCTCGAAGCTGTGTGCGCCCAGCAAGCCTAGCAGGCCCTCGGCGCCGCTGCTCATTTCGCCGATGAACTTGCGCGCGTGCGGGGTGGCGACCTCCAGGAAGTTGAAGTCTGGGGCGAGCGAGGCGGTCAGACCAGCCAGCATGCCGATGGCCCGCCCAAAGAACGCGAACTCCGCGGGCAGCCGGAAGGGCTGATCGTAGAGCGCGCCGCCAACGTCATTCAGCGCCTCGTCGGGCGCGATGCGTCCTAGCTGCGACATGGGCATGCCCGTAAAGCGCGTCAGGAGTGTCCCAATGGCGTGCTCCAACAGGGCGCGATCAGCGTCCTCGCCAATGAATCCGAGCTGGTCGAGTCCATCGAGGAACTGTCTGGCGTCGCCCTGTATCATCCCACTGAAGCAAGCGCGCAGACCCAGGCGTGCGCGTGGCGTGATGACACCCATCATGCCGAAGTCGAGAAAGACGAGCTTCGCCTGACCCGGCGCGCCGCTGATGGGAATCGCGCTGATATTGCCGGGATGCGGGTCCGCGTGGAAGAATCCCGCGTCGAGCGCCTGCTTGAAGTAGCTATCGGCCAGCTTGCGCGCGAGTTCCGCTCGATCGAGTCCGGCGGCGTCGAGCGCGGCGAAATCAGTGATCTTGATCGCGTCAATCCATTCGAGCGCCAGCGCGCGCGTGGTGGAGTAATTCCAGTAGATGCGCGGGACGACGATACTGGGGTCATCGGCAAAGAGACGCGCGAATTGTTCGGCGTTGCGCCCTTCGCGCTGATAGTCCAGCTCTTCGAAGATTGTGCGGCTAAACTCCCGATAGAGCGCCCGCAGATCCACCACACGGTCAGCGGCGGGTACCAGCCAGCGCACCACAGTCAACGTCAGCCGCAGCGCCTGGAGGTCCACCCGCACAATCCGCTCGATTCCGGGACGCTGCACTTTGAGCGCCACGACGCGGCCATCGTGCAGAATGGCGCGATGCACCTGACCAAGCGACGCTGATCCGGTTGGCGTTTCCTCCACACTGGCGAATATCTCGTGTAGCGGCGCGTTATACTCGCGCTCGACCGCTACTCTGATCGCATCGAATAGCTCTGGCTGCACCTCATCTTGCAGTTCGGCCAGCTCGGCCAGCGCCTCAGGCGGCAAGAGGTCGGCGCGCGCGCCCAGGAATTGACCGAGCTTGATGAGCAGGCCGCCCATTTCGATCGCTGTATGTCGAAAAGCGCGCAGAATCTGCTTGAGCGCTTCGATGTCGGGATGTACCGAGTAGTCGCCGCGCTCGCGCGCGTGGACGACCCGCATGCGCTCGCGATTCATGACATAGAGCGTGCGAAAGAGCAGCGACGCGACGCGATAGCCCCGCCAGAGGCTGTTCCGCCGCCGCCAGTTCGCGATACGATGTGTGATACCACCCACGGGACTATCCCTATCCGCTGGAGGAAACTGAGCGTTGACAAGCAGCCCATGGGGCGCGCCGCGCTCTCGTGACATATAGTTGATACGGCTCGCAAGCGTCTATCGTTCCACTGAGTTTCGTGAGGATGACTAGCAGACGCTGAGTATAGGAGGTTGCGCGTCATGAGATTGCTGATCTGGCATGTGGATAGTTTTGCCGCAGAGCCAACCGAGCGTGGACGCTCGAAGCTGGCTGACCCGGAGCCGAAGCTCGCAAGGATCGAGGATGGGCTGGTTGTCTTCGCGGCCGTGGAGAAGGGCGACGAGCCAGAGCCACTCGCGGTAGCTGGACGGGCGGCGAAGGCCATCACCGAGGTCGCGCGCAACCTGGGCGCCGAGCGTGTGCTGCTACACTCCTTCGCGCACCTCTTCGTCGAGCTTTCCACGCCATCCGTCGCGCGCGAAACGCTCAATGAGACCCAGCGCCTGCTAGAGGTGGAAGGCTTCGAGGTCAGCCAGAGCGCGTTCGGCTGGTTCAACCGGCTGGAGATGAAGGCGAAGGGGCATCCCCTCTCGCGAGTGGCGCGGCAGGTGTAGCAGGTTTCCGGTCAGTCGGAGCTCGGTCAGAAGAACACAGAGAGGATAGAGCGCCGTTTGATGAGCAGTGTAGGACGGCCTATGCATCGCTGCCAGAGAGGATTTGATCGCATGCCAAAGACGGTGGACGAGTACGTTCGACGGTGGGAGACGGTGTTTGCGGGCACGGAGGTGGATGGTCTTCCCTACGATGTGGCGCTTACTCCGCAGTCCGCTCTCTTCTTTCAGTCGGCCCGCTCGACCCCGATGGGTGAGGGCATCTGGACCATGCCAGACTTCGGTGACGCGATCTGCTTCTTTCGGTATGTCGAGATCCCGGATGATCTGGAGCCGCCCAAACCTCCGACGCCAGCCGAGCATGAGGCTAATGTGGAGCTTGCGGCGACGCTGCCGGGGCTGGCTATGATGCAGGAGTCCTGGGAGCGACGCCGCCCGCAGATCACAGCGGAGCAGCTGCTGACGCGCCAGGCGCGAGCCAACGAGGCGCTCGACGCGCTGCTGGCCGACTTCGTGCGTGAGGGCTACCAGCCAGAGATGGCGAACCGGCTGCGGCAGACGGTGAACGACGCGATGCTCGACTGGGAGGTCGAGGAGATCTGGATACTCCCCGAGGATCTGGCGCCCCTGCTGGAGTTTAGCGGCAACCCGCTGACGGACCACTACCCGTACGAGGATGACGACGACATGCGGGAAGCGGAGGCGCGCGCGCCGCAATTCGATCTGAACGTTCCAGCGCATCGCGCTGCGCTCAAGCAGCGCCTGTCTGAGATGTTCCTGTAGGCCCCTGTCTCCAGCGCAGACAACACAGCAGCCCCCTCAATCGTGCACGTGAGAGGGCTGCCGCGTGTCTGCGCCAACGAATGGCTAGCGGCGGCCGACTCCGTAGTTGGGCGCCTCTTTGGTGATGAAGACATCATGCGGGTGGCTCTCGCGCAGGCCCGCGCTGGTGATGCGGGCGAAGCGCGCCTTCGTCTTGAGGTCTTCGACCGTGGCGGAGCCAGTGTAGCCCATGCCCTGTCGCAGACCGCCGACGAGTTGAAAGATCGTGTTGGTGAGCATGCCTTTGTACGGCACGCGTCCCTCGATGCCTTCAGCGATCAGCTTCGATTCCTCACGCACGTCAGACTGGAAGTAGCGATCTTTGCTGTAGCTGCGCTGCTTCATCGCGCCGACCGACCCCATGCCGCGGTAGTCCTTGAAGCGCTCGCCCTGCGAGATGATCAGGTCGCCAGGGCTTTCATCCACACCAGCGAGCAAGCTCCCCAGCATCACCGTGTCGGCGCCCGCCGCGATAGCCTTGGCGATGTCGCCCGAGTACTGGATGCCACCGTCGCCGATGATCGGGATGCCTGTGCCAGCGGCGGCCTGCGCGCAGTCGAATATCGCCGTCACCTGCGGCACGCCGACGCCCGCCACGACCCGCGTCGTGCAAATCGAGCCTGGACCCACGCCGACCTTGACCGCGTGGACGCCCGCTTCGATCAGCGCGGCGGTCGCTTCGGCGGTCGCCACGTTGCCCGCGGCGATCTGCACGCGCCTGCCAAACGCCTGGGTGACGCGCTTCACGCCTTCGACGACCATATGGGAGTGGCCATGCGAGGTGTCGAACATGATGATATCCACATCCTCAGCGACCAGCGCCTCGACGCGCTCCAGCGCGTCGTTCACGCCAATTGCGGCGCCGACACGCAAGCGGCCCTGGCTGTCTTTCGCCGCGAGCGGATACTGTTTCTTCTTCTGAATGTCTTTGACTGTGATCAGGCCCTTGAGCATGCCGTGGTCATCCACCACAGGCAGCTTCTCGACCTTGAAGCGGTGCAAGGTATCGAGCGCTTCATCCAGGGTCGTGCCGACGGGCGCGGTGACGAGGTGATCGCGGGTCATCAGTTCGCTGATGGTGCGATCATGGTCGCGCTCGAAGCGAATGTCGCGGTTGGTGAGGATGCCGACGAGTTTGCCGTTTTCGGTGATGGGAATGCCAGAGATGTGATACTTGCTCATCACCGCTAGGGCATTGCGTAGCGGCTCATCAGGGCCCAGCGTGATCGGATCGGTGATCATGCCCGATTCCGAGCGCTTCACCTTGTCAACCTCGGCGGCCTGATCTTCGATGGAGAGATTGCGGTGGATGACACCCAGACCACCCTCACGCGCCAACGCAATCGCCAGGCGCGCCTCAGTCACAGTGTCCATCGCGGCGGAGAGGATTGGAATGTTCAGCGCGATCTCGGCGGTCAGCCGCGTCGCGGTCGAGACATCAGCCGGCAACACGAACGATTCAGCGGGCAACAGTAACACATCGTCGAACGTCAGACCTTCTTTGCCAAACTTCCACTGCCACGCATCGGTGGCTGGCGTGGTGGCCATGATCGCGCATCCCCCCTTTTCCGCTTCGCGCGGCGGAGCGCCTTGACGCGCAAACACGTCGAACACTCCGTGACGCAAAGAAGGTATAGGCTACAAACCGGCATCCTCGACAGGTGAGCGAGCATACGCATGAGGTCTCGCAGGATAGCGCAAAGCCCAGCGCCGCGATACAACTGACAATCACGCGCTGGGCTTCATCGTCTTCGTGCGCGCCTTCGCGCTTACGCCCGCCGATTTCAATAAACGTACCACGCGCTGAGGCGTCGCGTCAAACCGCTGGGAGGCCGCTGGCCAAGCCGTAACGGCTCCGTAATGCTTCCTAGACGCGTGCGCAGTATAGTAGTGCAGACAGCGCATGCGCGTAGTTGTCCGTCGCCTCTGTAGCAAGTGGGCGCATGGCGCGTGAGCCAGACGAGGAGCGGTGATATGCGAATCTCGGGTAGAGCGGCCCTCATTCCGAGCGCAGCGCCTGGCATCCATGGCGATCAACTGCGTGGTCTGCCACTCGCGCTCGCGCGCGTGGGTTGGGTCCTGGTAGCGATGCTGGTCATTGCGCTCAACATCGCTGGCATACCGGTCGCATACGCGAGCCTCGCGACCGTGTGTCAGCCAGGCGCTTCCTGCCTCACCGCCAACCTGACGCCACAGCAGATGCGCATGCTCCCGACGGACGGCATGACGATACATTCATATGCGGCGAACCAGATTGCCGTGTTGGCTGTGGGGGCAATTGTCTTCATTCTGGTTGGCCTGTTGATCTTCCTGCGCAGGTCCACCACCCCTATGGCGCTATTTGCGTCGATCACGCTGGTCGTTTTCGGTGGGACGCTTGGGCGAAGCGCCAACGAGGGTCTGATTGGCGCGTTGATGACCGGCGCGGGCCCCTGGTTCATCCTCGCCACGAGCTTGAAACTGTTTGGCTCAATAAGCTTCCCGGTCCTTTTTTACCTCTTCCCCTCAGGCCATTGGGCGCCACGGTGGACCCGCTGGCTCGTCATACCTCTTGCGCTCTATGAGGCGTCGCTGATCGTGGCGCCTCGCGCTCTGCCAATCAGGTATACCGCGCTGAGTAACCTCGTCTTCATGTGCGTCGTCGGAACGACAGTCATCGCTCAGGTATACAGGTACCGACGTGTGTCTACCCACGCAGAGCGGCAGCAAACGAAATGGGTCGTCTATGGGTTTACGCTTGGCATCAGCGCATTTGTGGTTAGCACCGTCCTGACGAGTCTGCTGCTGCCCCAGGCAAGCCAGAGTCCGCGTGAGGCCATTCTGGTCAACCTCAGCATTGGCATGCCGGTCACGCTCGTGCCCATCTCGATTGGCATCGCGATCTTGCGCTCGCGCCTCTTCGACATTGACGTCATCATCAACCGTACGTTAACCTATGGCGCCGTGACCGCAACATTGACCGCGATCTACTTCATCTGCATTGTCGCGCTGCAACAGGCCGCGCGCCTGCTGAGCGGCCAACAGACGCAGCAGGCGTGGGTCATCGTACTCTCGACCCTGGTCATCGCCGCGCTCTTCCAGCCGTTGCGCAGCCGCTTGCAAGCAGCGATTGATCGGCGGTTCTATCGCTCACGCTACAACGCGGCGCGTACCCTTGAGCAGTTCATTGCCTCGCTGCGAAGCGAGGTGGACCTGACACAGTTGACCGAACAACTCATCGCTACGGTAGATGAGACGATGCGGCCATCGCATGCCTGGCTATGGCTGCGTTCGACCCCTCAGCGCGGTGATCGTGCGCCGCAGTAGGCGCTTCTACCACGCTCCACCACGCGCTGGGGCTCACGGCTGGGGGTGGGCGCTGACGAGCCACTCGAAGCGGCGATAGATCGGCTCGTGGCTGGTTGTCTCGCGCATGCCGAGCTTTGCCGCGACACGCAGCGAGCGGGTGTTGCTGTGTGCGATGCGCACGACCACTCGTTCGACTCCGGGGCGTCCTGCCGCCCAGCGCAGCATCGCTTCAGCCGCCTCAGTAGCGTAGCCGAGTCCCTGAAAATCTGGCAATATCAGGTAGCCCAGCTCAGGCGTCGCGGCTCCGGTCACAGGCCCATGGAAGCCAATGTCACCGATGACCGCTGCGGCCCGCGGCTCGATCACCACCCAGAGCCAGCGCTCGTCACCCGGCAGACGCTCCATCTCCGGCACGATGTCACTCAGCGCGTCGGTCAGGTCTCTCCCTGGCCAGGTCGATGGGATATGCGCGCCAAGCCGGGCGCTGACCGCGTGATAGTCGCCTTGCAGCGTTAGTCGCGCCTCGTCGAGTGACAGCGCATGCAGCCGCAGGCGTGGCGTAGACACATCATAGCGTGGTTCCGTCACTGGAATTGTCCTCCCCGTAGTCGTCGACATTCTGGCGACTACATCAACGCGCCCTCATCCTCACTCACCTCGATGTCTGGGTCTACCGCATACCAGCGAAGTAGCCGCACAGACCATCCTCACATCCGACCCTCACCACGCGCCTGGCGCCATCAGCACAGTGGGTGGCTCCCAGCGTCACATGGCTTCCCAAAGATCTCCTCTATTCATCATATATTCATCATACAGCGGCCGCTCGCCGGCAGGACCGCAGTTGGACCTACGCATGCGCTCCTCTGCTATAATCTGGCGAAGCGCCCTGGCGGTTGGCGCTGGACGGCGCCCGACGGCTTTGGCCAGCCTTCGCAAGTAGGCGACAGGAGGAAGCGCGCATGACCAGGCGACCTATTCCACTGGCTCAGCGACCCTGGGACTTCGCTTTTCTGGCGTTCTTCCTGCTGAATCTCTGTTTCATCACCTACATCGTCGATATCGAGCAGCTCGTGATCGCGAACCCGGCGCATTTCACGTATCCCATCTGGCCCCCCGCGCCGCTGGTGGATATGGTCCACAACTACGCTCGCACGCTCGATCCACTCGTGCTGGCGCGGCCTCCCTGGTGGAAGATGACGATCTGGTTTGACGCGCTTGGCTTCGGACCGTTCTACGCCGCGAGCATCTACGCCTACATTCGCGGGCGGGACTGGATCCGCATACCCAGTCTGCTCTATGGCGCGTCCATCATCACCATCGTCTTCATCATCCTGAGCGAAGAGTATGCCGGACTACACGCCACGGCGCACTTCCCCATTGTGCTGCTGCTCAATCTGCCGTGGATCATCGTCCCCGGGCTGATTATCGCGCGGATGTGGCGCTCGGAGCATCCATTCACCACAGTCGCATCCGATGCGGCCACAGCGGCTACCACCGTCGAAGGCAACGAGGTTGGTGCGGCCGCGATAGACAGAAAGGCCGTCCAGTGAGGCGAGGAACCAGCCAGGCGCGGGCGTTTCGCGCGAAGTACGGCCCCTGGGCGCTGGTCGCGGGCGCCTCATCCGGGCTGGGCGCACAGTATGCGACACAGAGCGCCGCGCTGGGCCTCAACGTCGCGCTCGTGGCGAGGCGGACGCCTGAGTTGGAGGCGCTGGCGACGACGCTGCGCGAGCGGTACGGCGTGGAGACGCGCACGCTGGTCCTCGACCTTGGCCAGGAGGATGCCGCCGCGACGGTCGACACATGGGCGCGCGATCTGGATGTTGGGCTGCTCATCTACAATGCGGCGTACGCGCCGATCGGTCACTTTCTCGATATGCCGCTCGACGAGCACATGGCCGAGCTAGCGGTGAACATCCGCACACCCATGACGCTGGCTTGGCGACTCGGGCAGCGCTTCCGCGCACGCGGGCATGGCGGTGTCATTCTGATGTCTTCGCTGAGCGCCAGTTTCGGCACGGGGATGGTCAGCAACTACGCCGCGACCAAGGCCTATACGCTCGTGCTGGCGGAGGGCTTGTGGGACGAGCTACGCGCGCAGGGCATCGATGTCGTCGCCGCGACGCCAGCGGTCATCGCCCCGACCACCAAGCAATCGTCCGGCCCTGGGCGTCACCGTGTGCCAAGCACGACACTGGCGCCAGAGGTGATCGCGCGGGAGACGCTGGCGGCGCTGGGGCGCGGGCCGAGCGTCACGCCTGGTGGCGCGCTCAAGCTGGCCGCGTTCTTCATGCGGCGCCTCATGCCACGAAGGGCCGCTATTCGCATGATGGGCGGCGCGATGCGTCGCATGTATGATGCGTCGCCACCGCCGAGGGAAGGCGCATAGCAGCTTGCGTCGTGAGCCCTTAGCCCCTTCGCCCTGGGACAGCACGCTTGCGCTTCGATGGCCTCGAAGCGCGTGGATGAGCGGCGGTTATCGTGCGCGCGGGGCAAGAGCCTCCCGACCGGGTCGCCACCACCTAGAGCCTATAGCGCGGGTTGGTCTGGGCTGGGCTTGGTGAGCGGCAGCGTGAACCAGAAGAGACTGCCTCCGTTGGGCCTGTTCTGCATGCCGATCTGGCCGTGATGCTGATCCACGATCCGCTTGCAGAGGAATAGTCCCAGACCGAGGCCGACATTCGGACCTGTCAGGCTGACGACGTCGGGCGCGCGATAGAAGGCGTCGAACAGATGGGGTATGGACTCAGGGGGCACGCCAGGCCCCTCATCGGTTACGCCAAACCAGACGGACCCATCGCGTAGCTCGATACTGAGCGTCACGGTTGTGTCAGGCGGCGAGTATTTCACCGCATTGGAGATCAGATTCGAGAGCACCTGGCGTATGCGCGCTCTGTCAGCGGAGACGAGCAGTGGCTCCTGCGGCGTTTCGACCGCAATGGGCTTCTCAGTGGTCGCCTGCTGCTCCGCGACGGCTAGCGTCGCGAGGTCTCTGGCGTCGCACTGCTCATACGTCAGCTCCATCTTCTTGCGCTCGGCGCGGGCGGCGTCTACCAGGTCGTTGACCATATGCTCCAGTTGCAGGCAGCTCGAAATGGCAAGGTCGAGCGTGCCTGGGTCGATGGTAAGATTGCGTCGGGCGCGGCGCAACGAGAGGTCGATTGAGAGCTTGATGGCGGTGAGCGGCGTGCGAAGCTCGTGCGCCACTACACTGAGCGTCTGGCTGCGCTCAAGCTCGGCCTCGCGGTTGGCGGTAACATCCCGCAGACTCTCGACCGCTCCCAAAATGGCGCCGTCGCTGCCACGAATAGGAGCGCCACTGATGTTGAGGTACAGATCCTCGTCGTCCGGCGCTCGCACGACGATATCAACCGTGTGCTCGCCAGTGAGCGGCTCGCCATTCAGGATGCGCCGCAATGAATGCTCACTCACGGATGGACGCTCTGGGTCGCGTGGACCGTCCTGTTCCAGGCGTCGCATAAGGGCGCTGACCTCGCTGGCCGCGAGAGGCAAGGTGACGTCCAAGCCGAGGGTGGCGAGTAGGTCGCGCATTGCCTGATTTACCCGCACGGCAGAGCCATCTGGTCCATAGACCAGCATGCCATCGCTCACCGCTTCGAATACGGCATCGAGCTGCTGAGCGTGATCCTCCGCCAGGGCGCGCGCCTCACGCTCGCGGGCCAGCGCGGCGTCTAGCTCGGCCATCGTCCGCTTCTGGTCTGTGATGTCGCGGATGTAGACAGAGATGCCTTCCGCTCCGGGATAGCTACGCACCTCATACCAGACGCCTTCGCCGATCTCCGTCTCGATGATGCTGGGTGTCCGCTCACGCAGAATGCGTCGGTACTCGGCCTCCATCTGCGAACCACTCAGCGTGGGAAAGACTTCCCAGAAGGGCCGTCCCAGCGCCGTGTCATCTTTGCATGCGAACTGCTCACGCGCTCGCGCGTTCAGGTAGGCGAAGTGGCCGGCATAGTCGAGCACGACGAATGCGTCGGTCATGCGGTCAAGCGCGGCGCGCAAAGCCGTTAGCTCTCCAGTGGTCTTTTCGGCCGCCGACTCGATCTGCTCTCGCTGGCGCACACGATCGGTCACATCGGTCAGAAAGATCAGCGCGCGGGGCCGCTTGGCCAGCAGTGGGCCGGTGAGCGGGGATGCCGTCACCCTGAGCCAGCGGCTGGCGGAAAGCTCATTGTCGCAGACTTGCCAGATGGTGTGCTCAGCCTTGCCGCTCACGGTAGCGCTCGCAATCTCCTGAAACGGCGCGGTCACGCGCATGCCGTCCTCGCGCTCGATGTGCCACCCAGCGGGGAGCGGAGCTTTGCCGTGCGCCTGCTCTGCCGTCAGCCCAAGCATCCGCAGCGCCGCCGCGTTGGCTCTGATGGTCGCGCCCTGTCCGCTTGCCAGGATGAGTCCCTGCTCGGTCTGCTTGAAGAGCGAGCGGAAGTGGCCGATGCTGCGTACGGCGCGCTCCTGCGTCGTTTGCCCGGCGACCCACAGCCAGCGCGGCTCCTCGCCCGGCGCCATGGCGACCGGCTGCATCCGCACGGAGAGCCATTCCAGCCGTCCACCAGGCTGCATGAAGCGCCAGGCCGCCTCTGCCGGCGTGGCGGAGCCTGGAGCCTGCCAGCGCTGGCGCGCCGCCGGGCGATCAGCCGGGGCGATCGCGTTCAGCCAGGCCGCGCCGGCAAGGGCGTCCTCGTGCAGACCTGTGTATGCGGCGAGGCTGCGCGCTCCCGCGACGAGTCCATCTCGATCAGTCATCCACCAGGCGCCGCAGGTCACCTGGGTTACGGTGTCGAGCCAGTCCTCGGCGATGGCGAGCGCTTCATCGGTTGGGGGAACATGCAATGTGGCGTGTGACGCGCTCTCTGCCGCTGGCCGAGACGGCTGGCATGACGGGGTGGTCGGCTCCATACTGGCATCCTTCATCAGTGTGTCGTCCGGCGCAGAAGACCGAGATTCCATCGCACGGCGCGCTGGGACTGGGATGGGATTAGGAATAGTACATGTCACCTGCGACTAAATCGCGTGATCTACTTATGTCACATTGCCAAAATGACTTGCAGTATACCGCCCAAATGGGCCATACTTCCGACGTGGAACGACTGGTGGCTTCTGCCGTTCCGGGTTTTCATCGCATGCGCACAACATAGGCGAGACCAGCGTTTCAACGCCCGTGGCGCCCAACAGGATGTGGCTATGGCAGAGGAACACGCGCCGCCACACATCGGCGCAGAACAACCGAGCCTCTTTGCTCCTGATACCGCGATTCCAGTGAGACAGGCCCCTGTTTCACTCGTCGAGATCGCTCCCCCGACCAGCGACACCACGTTAGGAGCGTGCGCCCTTCCCTATCAGGATCATCTGCGCCGCACAGATCACTCACCGTATACGATTACGTGCTTTCTCTCAGACTTACGCATGCTCACTGAATACCTCGGCTACAACACGCGCGCCCGCGCCGTCACCCAGGAGCGACTGGGCGGCTGGCTGGAGCACCTGCGCCACGGTCGCGACGCCCGCCCCGCCCCAAAGACGATGGCGCGCCGCATCACGTTCCTCAAGAACTTCTTCGGCTGGCTGAACGATGTGGGCGCGGTCGAGCGTGACCCGACCGCGCGCATCGCGCTCTCGCGTCCGGCGCCGCCGCTGCCCGAGCTGCTGCATGAAGATGAAATCGCTCGGGTCGAGGCCGCCGCCGCCGAGGATGTGCGCTGTCACACGCTGGTCATGCTGCTGCTTGCCACTGGCCTCAAGAAAGAGGAGGTCATGGGCCTGACACTGGGCCATGTTGATCTCTCTGATCCAGAGCATCCCGCTATCGAGGTGCATTTTCCGGGGCAGGCGAAGCGCCGACGCGAGCGCCGCATGGAATTGCCCGCGGAATGGACCGACGTCTATCAGCGCTATCTCCAGCGCTATCAGCCGCGAGATCGCGTCTTCGCCTGCACCGACCGCAACCTCAATTATGTGCTTGCGGGCGCGGTGCGCCGGGCAGGCATTGAGAAGCGCGTCACGCTGCAGCTGCTGCGCGACATCTACGCCGTGCGCCAGCTTCGGGCGGGCGTTCCGTTCGATGTCCTGCGCGAGCGGCTTGGCCTCTCAGAGGAAGCTTGGTACGAGACAGCCGAGAAGTACCGCAAACTCGCCTTCCCTGCCTGAGCGCGCTATGATAGCCCAGCGCCCGAAGATATCACCTCTGCGTGCCGGCGCCATGCGCGTTCGTCGAATCGCGTGTAAGGAGGTCCAGCCGCATGCCTCTTGCTCCCTCGCCCTTGCTGCCAGGCTCCTCGCCGTTGCCGGAGCCCGGACGCCGCCCGCCAGACCGCCGCGCGCTGCGTCTGGCTGTGCTGGCGATGCTGCCCGCGCTGCTGGTGTCGCTGGTGGCAGGTCCAGTACTGACTCCGGCGCTCGGTTTCGTGGTCGCGCAGATTCAGGGACAGGCGGGTGGTGGCGTGCCAGCGGCGGCCGCCGCGCAATTTCAGGGCTTCGTCTACAATTGGTCAGCGTCGCAGAGCGGGGGCGGCTACACCTCACCAGCCTCGCTCGCGAACATGCGTCTGCAGGCCGATACGTTTCACATGAACGCGGTCATCATACCTGTCATCGCGGATATGCCCGTTCGGAGCGGCTCTGAGCTTGACTGGCATGCTGGACAAAAGAACGACAAAGATACGATGCCCGTGAGCGACTACGAGCGAGCTATCCAGGATGCGCGCAAAGCTGGCCTGTTGCCGATTCTGGAGCTACAGGTCCGCCAGTATGACACCCAGCTCTCCGGTCCGAATACCTCCCCATCACTCGTGGGCCGTGTCTGGTATGACTCGCGCTCCAGCGACAATTACTTCACGCTTGGCGGCAACGTTGGGACGCTGGAAAAGACCTGGTTCGACAATTACACCGCATTCGCCGTGACGTACGCGCAGCTCTCGCAGAAATATCAATTGCCCTACTTCATCATGGGCGACGGCCTGACCAATGTGACGACCGATACCGCGCGTACCTCCGCGAAGGGCGACCCCTATGGCATCGATCGTGGCGTGCCGGGTGAGAGCTTTCCCAACTGTACTGGCAGACGCGACTGCGAGTGGCGGCACGTCGCCCACGCGCTTCGCTCGCCCGGCTATGCGTCGTTCATCAAACATCTGCCGATGCAGGGTGGCGGCTACTCGGGCAAGCTGATCTACGCGGCGAACTCGGAAGGCGCGACGAGCGGCGCGAGCCTTCCGGAGTTCGAGAATGTCACCTGGTGGGATTCGGTAGATATCATTGGCGTGGACGCGTACTTTCCGTTGACTCAGATGAGCGCGGATCTCGACGTTGGCAGCCTGGAGAAAGCCTGGAACGGGACGCTGCAGACCGGGCCGAGCGGTGAGAAAAACATCCCGCAGCGCCTGGCCACAGTCGCCTCAAAATATAGTCGGCCGATCCTGTTTACCGCCGCCGGTTATGCGAGCAGCCCTGGCTCCAATTCTGACCCTGCCGCGCTCGCGGGCCAGGGCGCGTCCCCCGGACAGAAGACGGCGCTCGACGGTGTCGAGCAGATGAACGACATGCAGGCGCTGCTGGAAACCTTCAACGGATTGCCGTGGTGGGATGGCGTGTTCTGGAATGGCGATGAACCACTCGCGCCGCATGTGAATCAGCAGAGCTGGGCGAGTGGCAGCAACTGGGCTGGTGATAGCCTGCAAACCAGCAAGCCGGCGGGCCAGTGGCTCGCCACGTATTACCAGAGTCATCCACTGCCCTGCGGCTGCTGACGGTCCGCGCGTCGCATTATACGGCGCCCGAGCGCTTTTATCGTCAATGGTCTACCGACGATGCGCGCGCCCCTGTTACAATTCACAGAATATGCCCCGTGATGTGACTCGGGACGTGAGTGTGACAGGTTTGGCGCATGCTTGCCATAGTCAGGCGATACCACCGGAGACGCGCAGGACAGAGCGTCAGGGCGCTCTGCGTTGCCGTGCTGCTCTGCCTTGCTATGACCGCATGCGGCGCCTCGTCCACGCGGCACTCATCGGCGCGCAGCTCAGGAGCGAACGCGCCCGGACGCACACTGGTGGTGATGGGCGCCTCAGACGCATATGGCATCGGGTCCTACGACCCAGATCGCCAGAACTGGCCTACGCAGCTTGCCGGTGACCTGCCGCAGCCCGTTCATCTCGTCAATCTCGCAATCCCAGGCGCGACGCTGGCGCAGGCGCAGCAGGAAGAGTTGCCCGTCGCCGTCGCGCAACGCCCGCAGATCGTTGTCTTGTGGCTGGTGGTGAATGACATCATCGAAAACGTGCCGCTAGCGACGTATACCGCTGAGCTTCAGTCGACGCTGGCGACATTCCATGCCGCGAGTCCACAGACACATGTATTCGTCGGCAATGTGCCCGATTTAGCGCGCTTGCCCTATTTTCAAATGCGCGACCCTGTGACGCTGCGTGCGCAGGTGAGCGCATGGAATAGCGCCATCGCCCAGGTCTGCGCCGCCGAGGGAGCGACGCTGGCCGACATCGCCAGCGGCTGGGGGCAACTCGGCGACCATCAGGATTACATCAGCAATGACGGTTTGCACCCGTCATCATTGGGCGCGGTGGAACTAGCCGCGTTCTTCGACATTGTCATTCGCCAGACCCTCGAGATCACCCGCTAGCCGTCACTCATCCGGTGCGAAAGAGCAGCGCATGAACCCGACCGATACCCTGCTGACCTTCTCGCCAGGCGCGCTTACGATGCCGCTGTTGGTTGCGCTCGTCATCGCGGCGTGCGCGCTGGTGGGTCGAGGGTTGCTGACGCCATTTCTCGCGCGGATTGGCTTGCGCAACGCCCCCCGGCGTCTGCTGCGCGCGGCGCTGATCGTCTTTGGCCTGATGCTGGCGACCACATTTGTCGCGTCTTCATTGGCGGTGGACGACACCATCACCCTCGCTGTGCGGACGGTCGCCGTCTACAATCTGGGCCGCGTGGACGAAGACGTGACAGGTGGGACCGGGCCGCTCAACACCTTTGAGCAGGAAGACGCTGGCCTGGTGATCGAGAGCCTGGGAGGGAATCCCAAGGTGGCGGGCGTCGCTCCGGCGCTGGTCGTGCCGAATACCCTGGTGGCGGATGACTCGGCCCGCGAGGTGCGCGGTGGTATCACCGCGATGGGCCTGCAGCCCGCGCATGCGGGCGCGCTGGGCGCACTGACGGATACGACAACCGGTGCGCCGCAGCCACTCCAGGCTTTGGGCGCCCATGAGGTCTATCTGAATGGCGCGCTGGCGAACACTCTGAACGCCCACGTGGGCGACACGGTGACACTCTACTCGGTCGCCTGGCAGGGGAGCCGCTACAGCTTTCATGTGCGCGCTATCGTCAAAGGTGGACCGCTGGGTGACTCGCCTGCGATCATCATGTCGCTGGCGGCGCTTCAACAGGTGGCGTCGCAGCCTGACTCCATCAACCACATCTATATCGCCAACGCGGGCAACGGCCTGACGGGTGTGGGCTACAGCGACGCCATCTCCCGCACCGTGAACGACCATCTGCCAGGCGACCTGCAAGTGTCCAAGGTCAAGCAGAACGGCGTCACATTCGCGCTGCAGGCGCAGCAGCTCTTCGGGCGCATCCTGACGCTCTACACGCTGTTCGCGTTCGCCATTGGACTGCTGCTGATCTTCCTGATCTTCACCCTGCTGGCTGCGGAGCGTCGCAGCGAGCTAGGGGTAGCGCGGGCGCTTGGCATGCGGCGTAGCCAGGTGGTCTGGATGCTGCTCTTCGAGGGCGCCGCCTATGATGTCGCCGCTGCTCTCGTCGGCGTGCTCGCGGGACTGGGATTGGGAGCGGGCATCTTGTCGATTGTCAGCCCAACGCTCAAGCGGATTGGCTTTCCCATCCAGTTTGCGCTGGAGCCGACAAGTATGTTCGTCGCCTTCGCGCTGGGGCTGCTCTTCACCCTGCTCACAATCATCGCCGCCGCCTGGACGGTCAGCCGCATGACCATCGCCGCCGCGCTGCGTGACCTGCCCGAGCCGCCACCCGCCGCTCCCTCGCTCCTCGTGCTCCTGCGGTCCGCCTTCACGTCCGCTCGGATGACGCCGCTGGCTCGTGGGCGAGCCTGGGGAGCGTTGCTGTGGGCCCTGGTCGCGCGCGGCCCGGTTCCGCTGGCGCTCGGCAGTTGGCTGCTGCGCATGGGGGTCGCGCGAGCGGATGCGCTACTCTTCTCGCTGGGGCTCTCCTTCGCTCTCGCCGGGCTAACGTTGCTCGCTCGCAGCTTGGGATTGTCGTTGGTGGCGCTGCGCTATCGTCGCGAGCCGCGGCGTGCGCTGGCGGAGCTGGCGCGAGCGTCGCTGCTCTCGGAGCGACTGAGCGCGCTGGTGATCGGCGGTGGGTTGGCGCTGTATTGGGCGCTGCCGTTCGATGCGTTGGCGGGCGTGCTGGGGCTGCCACGCTTCAGCGGCGGCATCGAAATCTTCTTCATCGCTGGAGTGATGATGGTGTTTGGTTGCGTGCTGGCGCTCGCGCCAAACCTCGATCTGCTGCTGACTCCTGTCCGCTGGGCAAGCTCGCGACTGGGGCGTCTGCGCCACATCATGCGTATCGCGCTGGTCTATCCGTCACAGCAGCGCTTCCGCACGGGCATCGGCCTGGCGCTCTTCTCGCTGGTCGTCTTTACGATGGTCGTGATGGATACTATCGCCGCCTCTACCACTCAGAGTTATGACAATCTTCCGCAGCAGGCGGCGAACTATGACATCGTGGGGCAGCCGCTCTTCACGCCCATCGGCAGCCCACAGGTGACCGTGGCCAGGCTGCGCAGCGCTGACCCGACAGTGGCGGCGCGTGTCGCGGATGTAGGCGAAGCGACCCCGCTGCCGCTTGGCATCCTGCAACCCGCGGCGGCGCGCGCGATGTGGCGCTACTATCCCGCATCCGAGCTGCAAGGTTCCCTGCTCGATGGTGTCGGGTTCTCGCTCGCGGCGCGGGCGCCCGGCTACACGAGCGATGCGCAGGTGTGGCAGGCTGTGCGCGATCACCCTGGCGATGTGGTGATTGACTCCAGCGCCCTTACATCCACGGACGCGACGACCCTGGGCATGACTCCAACACCACCCGCGACTGCCGCGCAGTTCACCGGGCCACCCATCGCCGCTGGCCTACCTGGTTCCTCTGGATTCGAGTCGTTAGCGGGCCAGCAGGCGGAGCAAGATGTCGCCGCGCAGCTTCAGCAGGGAGCAGGAGGCCTCCAGATCTTGAGCTTTCTCCTGAATGACCAGCGTTCGCTCAACGACTTCGCGATTCATCTGAGCGGTGTTGCGCGCAGTCAGGGCAGCATCGCGCCGACAACGGTCTGGGTCGCCGACTTGCGAGGCGGCCCGCCGCGCAAGCTCACTATCATTGGCATCGTGGACAACACGCATGGTCAGAACTATGGGTTGATGGGGTCGCCGCAGACGTTCGCGCCGGTCGAGCACGGTCTGCTTCCACTCGGCAACGACTATTACTATTTCAAGCTGAGTCCCGGCTCCGACCCACATGCGGCGGCGCTCGCCATTGGCTCCGCGTTGATTGATCATGGCTTCGAGACGAGCGTGCTGCAAGACGCGCTGCTCGGCGCGACGGGCGCGCGTGTATTCATCAGCAGAGCGCTGGTCGGACTGGTGGGCCTGACCCTACTGGTCGGTATGGCGGCGCTCGCTGTGACCGGGTCGCGCGCAGTGGTCGAGCGGCGCCAGCAGATTGGCATGTTACGGGCGTTGGGATTCCATCGGACGCATGTGCAGCTGATCTTCCTGATCGAGTCGCTGCTGGTCGGCGCGGCAGGCGTGTTGGTCGGGCTGGCGCTGGGTCTGCTGCTGTGCCGTAACATCTTTGCGGTAGACTTTTTTGAGCAGTATCAGTCTGGTCTGACACTGTCCGTTCCCTGGCGCGATCTTGCGGACATCTGCGCAGCTGCGCTTGCGGCCAGCCTGCTTGCCGCCACGTTGCCCGCCTGGCAGGCCGGACGCATCGCGCCTGCCGACGCGCTCCGCTATGAGTAGTGGCTGAATAGCGGCTATGCGTGGATTACGCAGGATGAAGAGCCAACCCAGGAAGGTTGCTGAGGAGACGCCAAGATGAGCGCGGTGGAAGAGCAGTCATGGGTCGATGAGTGGTCAGACCCGCGTATGGCGATTGTGCGGGCTGAAGGGCTGCGCAAGACCTATCGCGCGCATGGGCTGGAGCTCGATGCCCTGTGCGACGTGGATTTCAGCGTGACGCGGGGCGAGATGGTCGCCGTCATGGGGCCGAGTGGCTGTGGCAAGACAACCCTGCTCAATTGCCTCGCCGGACTCGACACGATTGACGCCGGGCGCGTGCTGATCGACAGTGTGGACCTCGACAGCCTCAGTGACGCCCGCCGCGCCGACTACCGCGCACAGCGCATGGGATTCATCTTCCAGAATTTCAATCTGCTGCCTGTCCTGAGCGCGGTGGAGAATGTGGAAATGCCTCTGCTCTTGCTGCGCGTCTCTGCGGGGCAGGCGCGCAAGCGTGCGCGGGCGTTGCTTGACGCCGTGGGTCTGAGCCATCGCGAGCGTCACCGCCCGGCGGAGCTTTCCGGCGGGCAACGGCAGCGGGTGGCGATTGCGCGTGCGCTCGTCAACGATCCAGCGATTGTCTGGGCTGACGAGCCGACAGGCAACCTCGATACCGAGGCGGCGGATGAGGTGATGGGCCTGCTGATGCGGCTCAATCATGAGCGCGAGCAAACACTGGTCATTGTCACCCATGCGCCCGATATCAGCGCGCGCGCGCACCGTGTGATCCGCATGCGCGATGGCCGCATCGTCACGCCTGCGGCTTGAGCGGTTGGCGCGAGCGAGGAACTTCGGTCATGTCGTCGTCCGAGCGCCGACGGCTCAAGGCCGCAACCATCTCCGCGCTGCGAATTGGCGTCACTCGAAGCTGTCGAGGACTGCTTGAAGCTCCTCCGTCATCTCAGCCACGAGATCAGGTCTGCCGTGGAACTGAGCTGGCGTGTTCTGAAATGTCGCGACATGCCACGCCCCCTCCCGTCGGTGCGCAGTGAGTGACTGGATGGAGTTGAGGACGGGGTTTAGTGTCCCCGTGGCGAGCGACGGCATGCCGACGATGCCGCGCACCACAGAGATATCAGTGTCGATGAAGAGCACGCGCTTCACTTTCGTGATATACGCGGGCGTCTGGTGATGGGCGAAGATGTCGCCGATGTGGCGGCGGATCTCGTCGCGGCCGTCCACTACCGAGCCATCGTAACCCACGATATAGCCATCATCGATGAAACATGCGGCGAACGCCATGGCATCGCGGCTGTTCCATGCGCGAGTCAGGCGAGCATAGAGCGCGCGGACGTCTGTGTCGTCGGTGAGCCTCACTGGGCCTCCTGAAAATTTCTTCACAACTGACTCCTTCTCGATAGGCGAATGTGTTTCATTAGCCTTCAAGAGCGCGGACCTTCGCCGGAACGGCGCCTGGCGCAGAACTGGTCACTCGCTCTCAAGCTACCGCTGTAGCTCCGTGGCCATCTGCGCCATCACATCAGGCCAGTCAGACCACTGAGTCGGCGTATTCTGGAAGCGCGAGTGCGCGACCCGCGCATCGTCACGCATCTGCGCAAGGAGTGTCCGAATCGCATTGAGTGTAGGAATGATTGTCGCTTCTGGTCGCGAATACATGTCGACAATGCTGAAGAGGATGGCGATTTCGTCACTGGGAAAGTATACACGCAGCGATTTCGCAATGCGTGTGGATGTGCCATACCGTTTGGAGAGCGCGCCGAAATGGCTGGCGCGCTCTGTCCGCACGCCGACTGGTGCGCCGTCGACGATGACATCGAATCCGTCCTCGGCGAGGAGTGAGACGAACGCTCGGCGTCCTGTCCGTTCCAACTTCGGCGCGCTTGCTGATAGAACGTGCGAAAAGCATCTTCCTCGCGGGATAGGGTAGCGTGCAACGAACGGCTCCCTTCTCTCTACGGCCACAGTCTTTAGCGCCACGCGTATCGTGGCCTGTCAGTGGCTGTGTGCGATGGCGGAGCGTAGCGCGCTGATCGAGGGCGCGCCTACCCAGACTGCGCGAATGACGCCCTGCGCATCCACCAGAACAATCGTGGGATAGTAGGTGACTCGGTAGCTGCTCGCGACCCGCGCGCGCGCATCCAGCAGTACAGGCGGTTGCGCCTGTAGCCGTGACATGTATTGACCCGTGATCTCGGCGTTTTCGCCGGGCGCATCGAGATATATGACATCAGCGGCTGGCTGCCCCGGCGCCTGAGCCGCGTCTCGCGCCGCCTGAACGCTCGGAATGCAATGGACGCAGAGCGTGTTGAAGAAGACGAGCAGCGTGGGGCGGCTGTTGCGCCCGTCGAAGGTGATTGGCTGGGCGAGTATCCGCTCATCTTGCGCGGCGGCCAGCGTAAAGGCTGGCGCCGGGTGGCCAATCAGCGTTTGCGCGGTCTCAGGAGAAGGGGCAAGCGCATGCGCCAGCGTCACCAGCGCTACCGCTAGCGCCGCGCAGCTCATGACGGCGATCCACAGCCAGCGCGAGAGCGTCGTGCGGCGCAGCGTACGGCGCACCGACCCGGCTCTTGTGGATGCCTTGCCGACCATGACGCCTCCATTTTGGGCCTGTTGGGCCTGCGTCGCGTCACGTCGCGTCGCGGTTGAATGGTCACGTCCACCAGTTTCCCACAGGGTGAGTGACCTGCGCAAGCGCTCTGGCCTGGATTCACCTCATCTTCAGCCGCAGCCCACAGGAGACGGTTGCCCCCACAGAGCGCGATGCCTCACCCGTGTCCTCCAGGCGTGATGTGGCAGGCTGTAGGTCTGAGGATGGAACCATCGCTCGGCTGATCGCCAAGCCACTGCGAATTGGCGAGAAACTGGCGCTATCGCCGCAAAGTTGCTTGACAACTCGCTGTGTGAATGGTATAGCTAATGCACTGAAGAAGCTGCCACCTTGCCTCTCCTTGGATGTATAGAGGTCTCTGGGTGCGTTCCTCTCCTCAGTTCCCCTACTTCGCATTGGGATGCCCAGACTGCTGATGCAGTCGCTCTTGTGAACTCGGCGCCCTACTATCACATGATTCCCTCTACGTTGTACGTGAGAGCGCAACGCAAGGCGTCCACCAGGACCGTCTGATGGCGACTCCTGGCAATCCTTCACGTACACAGGCTCTTTCCTCCTCACGATGAGATGCGCTTCCTCCGGCGTCGCCATTTTGCGACGTTCGTACTTCAATGAGCGCGCAATTCGCGAAATCAGCACCGCTTGTGTCCCAGAGTCTGTTTGTCCTTATACGCGGCGCCCTGGGAAACGTGTATCAGTCATACAAACAGCTTATCCCCCGTATTCCCCACACGACAGCACACAGCAGTGTGCTCGCAAGATTGAGGAGCGCTTCCATGGTTTTCGCTACTATTACCCTGACGTTTAGCGACCTGGCCTTGCAGGTCATCGTCGGCGCCGTCGCCGCAGGCCTGACCGGCCGTGCGATGCGTGGCGCAGGCTTCGGCCTTCTGGGTGATCTGCTGTTCGGCGTCATTGGGGCAATCGTCGCCAACTTCGCCGTCAGCTATTTCAAACTGTTCAACTCCAGCCACTACGGCTTGCCCGGTGAGATGATCGTCGCGGCCATAGGCGCGATCTTGTTGGTCGTGGTCGTGCATCTCTTCTCTGGTCGTCGGACCAGCAACGCCTCAGTGTAAACCTTCTCGCCCTCGAGA
>DASQSS010000238.1:0-7946 GCA_035642255.1 Ktedonobacterales bacterium
GACGCCCTCTGTGACCTATGCTAAGGTAACATACCCCGTCTGCCTGTATCGAGCCGCGCGAATGGCCTGTAATTCGCCGCTCACGCCTCGCTCCTCACGCCTTGCAACACCTTTTGACCACTTCATTGACCACATAACGACCGCATAACCCGTCCACGACCCCCTCTCATCTCCTCTCCGATCACCCTCTCCGATCAACGCGTGTTTCCGAGTGTTTACGCGTGATTACGCGTGTTCACCATCCCAGCGCGGTCGCCATAGCCCGCGCGGCATCCTCCTGCATGTGTGGGAGGACATGCGAGTAGCGATCCAGCGTGATGCTCACCGACGAGTGGCCGAGCATTTCCGAGACGACTTTGGGATGAATGCCCTGGGTGAGCAGCAGCGTGGCGCAGGTGTGCCGCAGATCGTGGAAGCGGACTTCAGGCAACCCGCCCGTCTGGAGCAGCGTCTTGAAGTGATGCACGACGCGCTTGGGGTGGAGCGGATAGCCCAGCTCATCCGTGAAGACGGCATCGTAGGGTTCCCCTTGCCATGCGGGCCCGACCCGCAGACGCAGCGCCCGCTGCTGATGCCGATGCGCTACCAGCGTCGCCACCATCTCGCCCGCCAGCGCAATCTGACGCCGTGAGCGGCCCGTCTTGGGCGAGGCATACACCGGAACGCCATCACTCCACGACATGGATGCGACGACAGAGAGCCGGCTATCGTCCAGGTGAACGTCGCGCCATTTCAGCGCTAGCAGTTCGCCCTGCCGCATGCCCGTCGTGAGCGCCAGGCGGAACAAAGGCTCCAGCCAGTGATCGCGCGCCACCGTCAGAAAGCGTTGCGCCTCCTCGCGGGAGAGCGGCCGCATCTCGTAGAAGTGTTGTCGCGGTCGCTGAACCCGTTCGCTGACATCACGCGCCACCAGGCCCAGCCGTTCAGCCGCCGCCAGCGATTGGTGCAGCACGCCATATACCGCGCTCATCGTACTTCCAGCCAGCCCAGCCGACGCGCAGGATGAGATGACCCGCTGGACATGCTGCGCGGTCAGCGCCGAGAGCCGCACCTGCCCGATGACCGGAACCAGATGGACGCGCACGATGACCTCATAGCCGACAAATGTCCACGGCTTGATGTCTGGCCGCTTCATCTCTAGCCAGCTCGCCAAATACTGCTCGACCGTCTGCCGCGCATCGCCGATGAACTGACTTTGCTCGTAGTCGCGCTGCGCTGCTCGCAGCCTGTCTGTCACCTCCCGTCGTGTCTTGCCGTAGAAGGACTTGCGCGTGACACCCAACGTCACTGAGGCTTCCCAGCGCCCATCGCTGCGATGCCTGATCGTGCCTTCCCCGCGTCCGCGTCTTGCCATCGTCGCGTTGCTCCTCGCTCGATGCCTGCTCGATGTCCGATCTACCTATGTTATGCCGCCGGATAGCGCGCCCCAGCCTTCGTGACGAACTCGCTGATTGCGTCGACGGGGATGCGCCGGATACGCCCGACGGTGATGTAGCGCAGCTCCCCACGATTCATCAGCGTGTAGACTTTGCCGCGCCCGACCGAGAGCTTGTACGCCGCCTCCTCGACCGTGAGCAGCACCTTCGCCAGCTCGGGACTCTTGAGCCGACTGAGCGGGATGGTCGTCTTCACCGAGGTCTTCTTCTTCGTGGCTTTCTTCGCCGCCATCAGACTATGCCCCCCTTCTACTTGCTCGCATACGTCCATCGCATAGGTGGCTGCCTCCTGCTACTTTTGGCCTCCACGTAGCAGAGGTCAGCGGGAACTTGCCAGTCAAAAATGCCTTGCATGCCGCGCGCTGGAATCGGTCGCAGCGGACGCACTTGGGAGAACACCCACCCGTAGCGTCCTGGCGCATAGTTGCCGAAGGCATACTCGTCATCGCTCATGCGGTCGTAGTCGAATCCGCCCAGCGTCGGGATCACCATCTGGAAACGCGCGATAGCGACAACACAGCCAAGCGCCGGCTGATCGAAGTCCCACAGCCCGCGCTCTGCCGCCAGCGTGAGACACCGCTTGAAGGGCTCGTCAGCGCAGATGTCACGCTCGTCCGCTGTCCACCGCTTCGCCGCATGGATAGCGACGAGTTCACCTTGACACAGCTTGAAGGGCGACCATGAGCGCGTTTCGATACGCTTGTAGCCCGTCGCCATCAATGACGCCCACGGTTGCCAGAGCGAGATCGTCTTCATGCTCTGGCCTTACTTTCCAGTGATCGCACCGCTTTCCGAATCGCCCGCGCGCTCGTCGCGGCACTGGACATCATCGTGGCAAGCGCGCTGAGGGAGCCAGCATCGGCTGCAAGGAGCACCGCGCGGAACGGATCAGCCGTCTTGACCGCGCGTTGCTCCAGGGCGAAGCTCGCGCGTGCGAGACAGTAGCGCGCCTCTCTGAACGCGGCGATGGCTTGGGCGATCTCGGCGTCAGCGTCGTAGTCAGAGCCGTAGTAACTGCTGCTCATACTCGCGCCTCCTCAGCGGTCGTGGGCCACTCACGCTTGTAGAGGGTCGCCATCAACGTATGCGACCACTCAGCGGTATTCGCGCCATGACGATCTCGGTAGCCGAGGCGCTTGGCGAGAACCGCCCCAAACTGCTTCATGAACACCGGAACGCCCGCGTCTTCACACTGCCGCTTCACGTCACGCAGCGCGTGGATGCAGAGTTGGGTGTGCAGGTAGTCGCTCATGTCGACAGGCTGCGGGACGATGGGGCGCGCATGTGGACCGCTCTCGCCGCCGATGATGACCCAATCCAGACGAGGCGCGTCCGTGCCATCGCTCCACTTGTTCACGGTCGTCCAATCGAACAGCCACGGCCGCAGGTTCACTGGCCCGAGCAGCGGTTCCGTGCTGATGAATCGCACCGCAGCGGGTGTCTGGAGCAGCAACGGAATACGCTCGTCTGCCGCCGCCTGATCCTCGACGGAGACGCCGAGCCATATCCAGTCTGGCCAGATATCGTTGATGGGCCAGCCGGACATGCGCGCCTGTGCCTGGGTCCACTCCAGAAGTCGTTCAGGACGCTTGGTGAGGATCTGATAGGTATGCTGCTTGGCATTACGCATCGTCACCCACACGCGAGTGATGTATGACCCTGGCACGTCAGGATGGAACAAGTCGCTCATGCTGTTGACGAACACGCGGCGAGGTTTACGCCAGTGCAGCGGATCGGCGAGGCGATCTTCCAGCAGTTGCACGCGCGAGAACGGCTGATGATACTGTGCGGGCGCGCTATCCCAACGCCCGCGCTTCCACGCGATGTGCCGCTGATCGTGCAACTGAAAGGCATAACAATGGTTGCAGCCCTTCGAGACGCGCGTGCAGCCGACAATTGGATTCCAGCTAGCATCGGTCCACGCGATACCGGTCTTGCCGCTCATCGGGTCGCCTCCCATCGCTGCTCCCCTCGCTGCGCCGTGTGCGTGACGTCGCTACCCTGTCGGTTCAACATCGCAGCCAACGTGGTCGCCTGCGCCTGAGAAACGCCATCGTACATGACCGTCATCGAGTATTCGGTGGAGAACAGACGTCGCCGCACGTCGTAGATCGCAACCACCTGCCAGTCGAGCGCCGCCGCAGCATCATCGGATGATTCGGGTACAGCGGACGTGTCGTGCTCTTGCGCCATCATCCGCTCCCACAGCCGTTGCCCTTCGCGCAGCGTATAGCCCTCGACGAAGGGCTCGCAGGTGAGCGCGTGGGCCGCGATGGTCAGCGCGGCGAGGATGACGAAGAAGCCGATCAGCGCCACCACCACCGTCTGCGCCGCCTGTGCGATGCTCTGCTCGATGCCCTGCCCAATGGCGACCAGCAGCGCCGTGTAGAGGTCCATGCCGTCTGTCATCGTCATCATCGTTATGCCCCTCGCAGTGGACGGTTCGGAGCGGCACGGCCAGCCGCTGGCGGGGATGGTGGATCGCGCCTGTCGTTGCGCCGCACCCCAACGCTCGCGTAGCCATCCTCGGTGTCGGGCGGGACGAGCGTGAGCGCGGCGGACGAACGCGACGAACGTGCGGCCAGCTTGAGCTTGCCCAGCGTGAGCGACGGCGGGATGACCGGCTGGGGCAGCAGCAGATCGCCCAGCGCCTCGTACAGCTCATGCGCCTGCGTGTCGTTGAGGAACGACGCCCAATAGTCGGTGGAGAAGCCGGGGTCGCGTGGGTCTGTGTACGCGGGGATCTCCATCAACCACATCTGCCGCGAGCCCTCGTTTGTCTCAGCGTCGCCCATCTCGACACGATGCAGCATGACATGCTCGGGCTGCTCGGGGAGGTTGCGCATGGATGGAGGCGTGATGAGATGGTCGAGGTCGATTTCCAGCACCCACGCGAGCATCTGGAGCGCCGCCCGATGCGTGAGGAGCCGCGCTTGCTCCAAAGGATGCAATTCTCCGAGCGCATGTGCGAGTGGCGCGGGGAGTGCGGGGAGGGTCGGCGTTTCGGCGATCTGCGCCTCCAACCGCTTTACGGTCCTGCGCGTCTCCAACAACCGACGCGCGACAGTCACTAAATCCAGCATGCGATGTATTCTCTCTCTGTCTGCGGTTCACGCGATGCAAACGATCGTAGTGTGGGATGGCGTTAGTTCAGCTCAAACCAGCGCGGCAGTCCGACAGTGAACGGCTGAAGGTTGGCGAGGCGTACGAGTTGGCCCGAGGCGAGGACGAAGCGGTAGCGTTTCGCCCCTGGCCGGAAGGGAGGCCAGTTGTTGTCGCCGTCGTTGTCGTTGTCGTCTTCGAGCAGCGCGACGGAGGATGCGCCAAAGAAGGTTGGCGTCGGTGGCAGAGTGCGTATCGCTGGCAGCGTGGGGGGCAGGACATCCGGGACTTCAACGATCTGCGGCTCGACGGATGACCCGGCCAATGGCATAGTCAATGGCGTGACTTGCTGGACGGAGGGGAACGTCCGCACGCTGGCGAGGTCCACATCGCCCACCTCCAGCGGCGTCATCAGCGTATCCCTGAGTGACCAGCGCCGCAGCAAGTAGCGTCCGCGCCGTGCGGAGAGCCGTTGGCTGAGGCGTTGGATGGTGGGTGTCAGCCACCCGTACAACTCGATGAGCGCCCAAAAGGCCAGCACACATGCGGAGGCCATGAGCAGTGCGAGGATGGCGTTCAATACGCTGGCGAGGTTCGCAGCTCCCAACGTATCAGATGGTGGCGTGACAAGCATCTGGCATGCTCCCAGTTATCCAGTCATCCCGATCAGCGACGGCGAAGGCCAAGGCGAAGGCCAAGGGTCAGGCGAAGCTACGATGCCCGACGCTGCTCCATCTCATTGCCGTCAGGGCGTGGGAGGTCGGGAGCGAGGGTAGCGAGATGACGCTGCGCCCATTCCTGGCCCATGACGATCTCGATGGGCTGGCCGATCTCATGGCAGACGCCGGCGATGAACCAGGTTGGACAGCGGCACTCGCCCGTCTTGATGCGCCAGAGCCGTGTGCGATTCATGTTCTCGCCGACCCGCAGCGCAGCGCGACGCGCGATCCGCACGTAGACGATCTCGTGCGTGCGGCAGTAGTCGAAGAACGGCGCGATGTAGTTGCGGCGCTCCTTGAGGTACGCGGCGGTCAGTCGTTTGCCCCGCTGTGACTGAATGGCGCTTTGTGGTCCATCCACGGTGGCAAGTGGCGGCGAATAGCGTTGCTTCATATCGATCACTGCCTCTCAATGGCCTCTCAATGGCCTCTCAATGGCCGAAAGCTCATCCATCCGGCCTAGCCGTAGAGGCCAGAAGTACCGTGACGGACGTTTGCGCTTCAACGCTCGTTAGTCTACATGTGTAATCATCAGTTGTCAATAGTGAATAATGAATCAATTATGTACGCTCAAGTGACAGCCAATATAGCCTATGACCTGTCGATGAGGGTGCGGAGTGCTACGTAGCGCCTAACACATGCGACCGCTCTCAGCACAATTCAGCTATACTAACTACATTCCGTCGCCTGAGCATCCCTGCTCGCTGTCCTGAGACGCCTCTGAGCAATGCCTGAGCAGTGTCCCGCGTTGTCCCGCGTTGTCCCGCCTATGTGAGAGAGAGTGAGAGGAGGAGCGCCATGCCGCGTCTTGACGAGTTGAAGGTCAGTGATTCCCCGTTCGCGCGTGTGCTGACCGCGTTCATGTGGAGCAAGACCCCGCCGTGGAGCGCATCGAAGGTCGCCGCCGTGCTGGGTATCCAGCGTGCCCGTGTCGCCAAGTGGGTCTATGGTGATACGACCCCCGAGCTTGATACGGTACTTGTGGTCATGGCGAAGCTGGGCATCCCTGTCCGCTTCCTGATCGACGCGTACGCCGCCAGTGGCATCCCTGTGCCGCCGCTCGATGTGGACGAGGCGCAAGTGGCTGCAGCAGAACAGCAGCGCGTCGACACCCTCGGTCCAGCCGCCAGCGCCTACTACGGCGTCCCTGCCGCGCGGCGTGGTCGTGGGGGCGGCATTGGCCGCCGCACGGGCGTCGGAACGGGCGCCGGCGAGAGCGCTCCAGTCGAGAGCGCGCCACAGACCCACTCGACACAGCCGACACAGCAGGAGCAACCGTCGCCGCGCCCTGCGCCTGCTCCGCGAACGGCGTCAACGACCGCCGCAACCGCGCAGCCGCCAACAGGACAACAAGCGCAGCCCTATGACGATCAGACGCCCGACATAGAACGTGGCGGCGAACGGCCACAGGGACAGTCCGGACAAGGTGAGGAGACGTGGGACAAGATGGTCGCGCACACCCGAAAAGTGATGGGGATGGCGGGGATGCCAGCGGCGGCGCTGGAAGCGATGCTGGCGGAGATCGAGAACGCCCGCGACAAGGAGCCGAATAGGGGCCCGAAGACTTCAGGGGCCCAGGTGTCAACAAGCCAGCAGCCGCGACACAAGTCAGAGCCCGCACGCTAGCGCGCTCGCTCGCCGATGTGTTAGCTAGCTACCATAGGCGCATAAACGACATGTCACAATCGCATCACAGACTTGGATTACGCCCTGCTTGTTATTGACAAGCAGGCAGTGTCATTCTACAATCGCGTCACGCTCACCTCGCATACGCGCGACCTTCCACGATGCCCTGCCATTGCATGGTTCTATGCTTGTCTTGTTCACCGTCCGTGCGGATACGTCATGCGGATGCGTCATGCGGGCGCGTCATACACAGACCGCGCGAGCGAGAACCGTGCACGACGCGTGAGCTGCTGGCGTCATTGTAGGACCACCTGAAGGAGCGTCAGGAGGACCACCTGAGTCACCGGAGTCTCGAGGACTATAAGGACTACAAGGGGGAAGTCCATCATGCAGCCGATTCGATGCATTCGGCCGTTATCCGCGTCACGCATGTACGTCCACCCGACCATTGATCCGCTGCCTCACTGGCTCGCGGAAATCGATCGCGCCAACCACGATCCTACAGGCCAGCGCATGTGGGATGTCTATCAGAGCCCAGAGTTCGCGGCGCTCTGGTATGCCGCGCGGGACAATGGCGAGCGCTTCCGCGCACAGGCGCTCGCCCAACTCTACGCCCAGCAGCCGCAGCCTGGCGGGCGCTATCCTGATCCACGCAACCCCGCGTCCTTCTCGCAAGCGGCGATCCTGACGAACGTGGCCGCGCAACTCCATCTCTCGATCCGGCGTCGCGCAAACACACCACCACCCTCGACGCCCGCCGCCTTGCTGCATCCGGACCTGCGCGCGATGGATTTTGCCAGCTCAGAGGATGGCTTGCCGAGCGGTCCGCTGAACACCGGGCAGCCAGCGGGTGAACCGCAAGCGTGGTTGGCGACGTATCCGCATGAGAGCGAGACGCCGCCCATGATCGTCATGTACGTGCCTGCGCCCGAGACGCCGCTGGCGAGCATTCACTTCGAACTTGCCTGTATGCTCGGCTACGTGGCGAAGGATTACGCACGTCTGCTCGGTCCTGACGCGCCGTATGGCATCACGCTCAAGCCGCAGAGTCCCAGCGCGACCG
>DASQSS010000239.1:0-10425 GCA_035642255.1 Ktedonobacterales bacterium
GCCACGGTACGCTCTCCCTCTCAATTCAATGCGACGACATCCACCAAGCCGTGTGGCCGCAGGGCCTCATCCCCTGCGCTTGCGCGCAGCCGTGAGCCGGTGTGAACGGTTAGAGGCAATTGCGCAGCCAAATGTTTCAGCGATACTGCGAGGATGCTGCGAGGATACTGCGAGGATGCTGCGGCCGCCTGCGCGGGAACATTGTCCGAACGGCTGTCGCTGGCCAGTGACAGCGCCTCGCCGTATAATTTATGCGGTGTGACTGCTCTTCCCGCGACTGCGCGCTCGTGATCGTGCGGGTGATGGAGTCGGCGGGCAATGATGATAGACGACCTTTGGGGAGTGCGACATGCGGGCGGAAGCGCCTCAGACAGGACAGGTGAGACAGCCGGGCGCAGCGGCGAGTGGCGCTCGCAAGCTGCGCGTTTTTCTGGAATCCATCAAGTTCGAGCATACCATCTTTGCGCTGCCGTTCGCCTATCTGGGCGTCGCGCTGGCGGCCCGCGCTCACCACGGCTGGCCCGGCATCGGCCCGCTGATCTGGGTGACGCTGGCGATGGGCGGCGCGCGCACGGTGGCGATGGCGGTCAACCGCCTGGCCGACGCCGGGATGGATGCGCTCAATCCACGCACCGCGAACCGCGCGCTGCCGCAGCGGCTACTCAAGCCAGCGGAGATGGCGGCCTTCGCGCTGATCGCGGGCGCCGTGATGGTCTTTTCCGCCGCGCAGCTCAATCCGCTCTGTCTGGCGCTCTCGCCGGTCGCTGTGGTCTTCCTGCTGGGCTACTCCTACACCAAACGCTTCACCTGGCTGTGCCACTTCGTGCTGGGGCTGACAGATGGCATCGCGCCCATTGGCGGCTGGCTGGCCATCAACCCGACGATCAGCGTGGCGAATCTCGTGCCGCCGCTGCTGCTGGGATTGGCGGTCGCGGCGTGGGTTGGCGGCTTTGACCTGATCTACGCCTGCCAGGACATCGCCTTTGACAAGGCGCACGGGCTGCGCTCCATCCCGGCGCGCTTCGGACCCCAGCGCGCCTTAGAAATCTCTGAGATGATGCACGGAGCCTCGGTCGGCCTGCTGGCGGCGGTCGGCGGCATGCTCGGCCTGGCGTGGCCCTTCTGGATTGCCGTCGGCGTGACCGCATGGCTGCTGATCTGGGAGCATCGTCTCGTCCATCCAGAGGACTTTTCGCGGCTCGACATCGCCTTCTTCAATATGAATGGCTATATCGCCGTGTCGGTCTTTGCCTTCTCGTTGCTGGCGGTCATCATAGGCTAATGGTCGTGTGTTGATCGCATTGGCCGATCCCTTGCTGTGAAGGGCCGTGAAAGGCGCATGAAGGCTGCTCGATCTGGACCGAACATTCGCGCCACTGGAGCGTATTGACTATAGTAAGGTGATGCGACGCGGAGCCGATTGGCGGCGTGCGCTGCGATAGACGCGAGATTGATGGAGAACGCCGGTCCTATGGAACAGAAAGTTGATGTGCGCCCGTTGATCGAGAAGGGTGACGAGCTGCTCAAAGAGTTGCGGCTGAACGAGGCTGCGGCTGAATATGCGCGCGCCGCGCAACTCGATTCTACCGCTGTGGGCGCGCACCTGGGACTGGCGGAGGCGAATTTGGCGCTGGGGCCGACTCATTACCCCGTCGCGCAGATGGCCAGCCAGATGACCCAGCGCCTCGCGCCGAACACAGCGGACGCCTACATTGCCCAGGCGATCGAGGCGACCATCGCTGGGCGCTTCGATGCGGCTCTGGCCGCCATCGATCGCGCCATCGAGCTGGACCCGCCGCGCGCCTACGCGCATGCGCTGCGCGGCTACGCGTTGCGCCAGCTACGCCAGAGCTACGACGCCTCGCTGGCGGAGTCGAAGGCGGCGCGCATGTCTGGCACACATGATCTGCCGAAGCTCTTCCCGCCGGTCAATCCGGTCGTGCCAGAGGTCTTTGGCTCGGCGCCCATCCCTGGCCAGCCGGCGCCCATGCAGGCGGCTCCCGTTCAGGCGGCTCCCCGCCCCTGGCAGGACCGCAACAATGTGGAGCGCGCTCGCGTACGCGCCCGCTTCATGACACGCAACATCCCGATCGTGACCTTCGCGCTCATGGCGATCAACGTCGCGGTTTACCTGGTATGTCTGGTGTTCTCGAACTTCGACCTCTTCAACACCGCTCATCCCGATAACCCGATCTACAATTTCGGCGTAGAGATTGGCCTGAAGTATCTCCAGCAGGATCCGACGCAGTGGTATCGCATCTTCACGGCGATGTTCCTGCATGAGAGCATCATTCACATCGGCCTCAACATGCTCTCGCTCTACTTCGTGGGCGTCATTACCGAGCAGATCTTTGGGCGAGGGCGCTTCCTGGCGATCTATCTGCTCTCAGGCATCGTCGCGGGCATAGCGCAGGCTGTGCTCGATCCGACAGGCGTGGCGCTGGGCGCATCGGGCGCGATCTTCGGCATCTTTGGCGCGTTCGGCGTGTTCTTCCTGCTCTACCGGCGCGTGCTCGGCCCTGCGGCGAACGCGGTGCTCGGCCAGTGGTTCTTCTGGCTGATCCTCAACATCGCCCTCTCGTTCGGTGGCGGCATCGCGCTCTACGCGCACCTGGGCGGCCTCTTCGCCGGACTGGCGTTCGGCGCGCTGCTCGTGCCCGGCCAGGTCAGGCACAGGTAGCCACCTCTTACGTGTTCAGCTTACATGTTCAGCCCCGCTCGTCACCGGATGGAGACAGGCGGGGCTGATACTATTGCGAGCAGACTTCTTGACCAGATTTTTCGGCGCCTGTGAGAGTCCCCAGGCTCACTCTCGCGCCGTGCGCTGGCATTTCAGAGCCGTGAACCCTTAGGCGTCAGGCGCGGGGCGTGTCTCGCCGCAGCGGCGGCAGCGCTGCATCGCGCCTTTGGGCAGCTCGTCGACGCCGCCATCCTCGCGCAGCACGCGTACGGCGACATTGCGCCAGTTGTGGCCCTTGGCCGCGCACTTCTTCGCGCCCATGTGGTCCATGCTCGCGTCGAGCAATTCGCCAGCTATTCGTCCCCAGATGGGAAGATCACCAATGCCCATGCGTGTCGCCTCCTGCTGATCGATGCTCTTGTCGATGCCCATGCGCCGATGCGCGGCGCGCTGTGTGGATGCGTCTCGCCAGTCACTCGCGAACCAGGGATCAGGACTATTCGTGGACGGTTTCGCGCGTCCACGGGCGGTCCAGCGGGACTGCCGCCGAGAACGCCTCGACGAAGGCGTCGAACTGCGGGATGTCGTCGCGATAGACGACCCAGGCGCGGTGCAGTCCCTTCGCGCCGACACGCTTGTAGACCGTGACGCTGACGGTGACGCCGCTCTTGAAGACTTCTTCTTTCACGCGCGCGATGGCGTCCCAGGTGATGCGCTGCGGCTCCGCGCCGTGGTCTGTCCGTGTGACGCCGTGCTCGTCGAGGCGCAATGTGAATGGCGTCGGCGCGACAACTCGCAGATAGCCGACGAATCCACCAATGAAGATGACGCCGATGATGGTGCTGACCAACGCGGAGGCGCCCTCATGCACGGCGATGAAGAAGAAGAGGATCGCCACTAGCGCGACGCCGATGCCTGTGAGGATGCGTTTGCGTAGGCTCACCCCTGGGCTGACCCATTCGCGAGGCGTCACCGGCGCACGCGGGCCAACGCTCACTGACGCATCCGTGGTCGCATCCGCGGTTGTAACGGCCTCGTCGGCTGAGGTTTGCGCTATCGGTTGATCGAGGTCTTCCATCATGGCGAGGCGTCCTCTGACTGGGCTGGATGGGCTGGATTCTCACGCGCTGGCATGCTCAGCTTGCCGGGATGCGCTCCCGTGGGCGCTCCCCTGGGCGCGCCATCGAGCTGCGCCATCAGGCATTGTATCAGCGGCGTTTTCTCCTCGCAAATCGTGTAGCTCATACGCGGATCATGCGCGGCGCAGATATTCGAGGAAGCCAATGACGCGGCCCCACTCATAGGCCGCATGCGCTGCGAGCAGCCGCGCGTCGTTCACCGCCACGGTCTGCGGCTCGCGCAGGTTGAGCGCCGGGCCGAAAGACGTTCGCGCGCCGCTGACGGCGGCATATTGCGCGTGGGCCCAGGCGAGGTCGCTGTCGAGCGATGCGCCTGATGCGCCGCTGCTGGCGTCGAGCTGGCGCAGGCGGACGACGCTGGCCAGCGCGCCGGGATAGCGCGGGTCGCCGCTGCCGCTCATGATATGGCGCGGAACGATGTCGCCATGCAGCGCCGACGAGAGGGCATACAGGCCGTGGTAGAGCGTCGAGACGGGGACGATGCCAGCAGGCGGCAGGCTGCCTAGCGCGTAGAGCGTCAGGGCAAGCTGCTCCAGAATTGCCTCCATGTGCGTCGGCAGTCGCGACTCCACGACGTGACGCCAGGAGTAGCCGCAGCGACGCAGCCGCGCCTCCAGCGGTTCCCCGCGCAGCGCGTAACCGGCAAAGGGAGGCCACCAGACTTCGTCACGCGAACTGTTCTCCACGCCGGGATAGTGGGCCTCCAGGGCGGTGAGGTAGCTCTGGGTCGCGACCTCCAGCGTGGCCGACGCCTCGGCCAGCCGGCTCAGCGAGGCAGTCAGTCGCTGCAGGAAGATCTCGCCGTCACCGCGCATCGGCCGGGCGGCGCCGGGAAGCGCGTCCACCAGCACCAGCAGGAACTCCGCTTCGACGCCCACCTCGCCCAGCGCGCGGATCAGTCCGCCGCACGTCTCAGGCGCAATGCGGCGCGTCAGCAACCCATCATAGAGGCGCGCATCCCAGCCAGGAGCCGCCGCTTCCAGGGTCGCGCCGCGCTGTCCCATGACGCCACTTCCCATAGAACCCATCTCGTTAGCCTCCCTCCCCTGCCTCATGACGCCATGGTCGGGCGTCTCGCAGCGCGCTCGCTGCCCTCACGCCGATTGTAGACGCCTCTACCAAGGCGAGCAATGCGGATAGGACGATGAGGCGTTGGCTGGTGGCCGCGGCTGCAGGCGCCTGTCTTCCAACATCGCGCTCGGAAGCTGTGCGAGCGGTCTGGTGGGATTATTTATTGCTTGTTCGCTCGCGTCTCCCGGAAACGATGGCGTATACTCAAAAATGCACAAAACTCGATGCGCCGTGGGGCGGAGCGGCCTCCGCGCGATAGACCAGTGAGGCTCCGCATGGCACAAAGAGGCGACGACTGGACGACGCATGGCTTCCCACGGCTGCGCGCTCTGCAGCAGATCAATTCCGCTGTCAACTCTGCCCTCGACCTCGATCAGACACTGCGCGTAACGGCCCAGGCGGTGGCGAACGCGCTTGGCGCCGATCTCTGTACCATCTTCCTCTTCGATGAATTCACGCAGGAGTTGGAGCTGCGCGCGACCAGCGACCCCTCGCCGTATACGACCCCGCACTATCGAGTGGCGCTGGGGCAGGGCTTTACGGGAGCCGTGGCCGAGCAGGGGCGTCCGCTGCGCGAGACGGATCTGGCCGAGCGACCTGATCGCTATGGGTCCGAAGCGAATCGCCACGAGGTACCGCCACGCGGACTGATCTCCATGCCGATCATCTACTTCATGGTCGAGAAGCTGGAGGGCGTGATCAACGTCCAGTCCAGCGTTCCGCGCGCCTTCACCGATGAAGACCTGGCCTTCATGGAGGTGATCGGCGGGCAGCTTGCCATGAGCATCGAGAATATGCGGCTGCACGAAGCGACCGACCAGGAGCTGCGGCGCAAGGTCAATGAGCTCGCGACGCTGCATACGGTTTCGGCGCTGGTGGCGTCGTCGCTGGTGCTCGATACGGTGTTGCGCACCATTGTCGAGAAGGCTGTGCTGCTCAGCGGCGCGCATCGCTCTGTGCTCTTCGAGCTGCAGCCGGGCGAGCGGCGGCTGCGCGCGGTGGCATGGCATGGCTTCGAGGATAACTTCGAGCAGAGCGCCGTGACGCGGGCGAGCATCCTCGTTGGGCAGTGTTGCGCGGGGCGGGTGATCGAGACAGGCGAGCCCAGCAGCGGCATCGACTGCATGCGCTCGGACAGCGGCTGCTTTCTGCATGGGTTGAGCGAAGAGGCGCTGGGCGACCAGCACGCTGTGCTCTGCGTGCCGCTCATCACCGTGCATGGACCGCTGGGCGCGCTCTGCATCTACAGCAATCAGCGCCACATGCTAAGCCAGCATCAGCTTCAGCTGGTGATGACCTTCGCCAACGTCGCCGCCATCGCGATGGAGAACGCGCGCCTCTTCGAGCAGACACGCGAAGGTCTGCGCAAGCGCGAGACGCTGCTGCGCGAGATGCACCACCGTGTCAAGAATAATCTGGCGCAGGTCGCGGCGATCCTCAATATGCAGCAGCGCCGCTCGAAGAGCGAGGAGGCCAGCGCCATCCTCGCGGAGACGGTCAGGCGCATTCAGGGCATCGCGGCGACCCACGACCTGCTCTCGATGGGCGAGGTCGGCATGGCGCCAGTGGATGAGATCGCGCGCAAGATCGTCGGCGTGGTCAAGGGCAACTTCGTGCCGCTCGATCTGCACCTGCGCTTCCAGATCGGCGCCGCGCCCTATCTGCTGCCGAGCGAACAGGCGACGACGCTCGCGATTGTGCTCAATGAGCTGATCTCCAACGCCATCGAGCATGGATTCGAGCAGCGCTCCGGCGGCGAGATTCGCATCAGCGGAGCCAAGCAAGATGACCATATCGTCGTGCGCGTGGCGGACGATGGCGCGGGCCTGCCCGAGGGCTTCTCGCTCGACACGGCTGAGGGACTGGGGTTGCAGCTGGTGCGTGGGTTAGTGCGCTCCGACCTGCGCGGCTCGGCGACGATGTTCATGATCGAGGGTGATCCGGACGCGCATGGCGACGACAGCGACAGGACTGAGCCGGATGAGTCGCTCGCCGCCGATGGAGCCACGCCGCGCCGCTGGACGGTCACGGAGCTGCGCTTCCCCGCCTCCATCATGCGCCTGGGCGCGCCCGAGACAGCGCGCATCGAGGCCGAGCGCGCCCAGGTGAATTGACGCGAGCTCCTCGTTCGTCTTGCGCTCGCTATGCGCTCGTCTGCGATCACGCGCTCTGATCGGACGTTCTGACGCGCGCGAGGATGAAGCTGGCCATCTCATCCACAGCTTTGCGCGCCTCCGGGAGCAGGCTGGGGAAGATGGGGAAGACGTGGAACATGCCCTCCCAGATGTGCAGCGTGACCTCACCCCCAGCTGCCCGCGCCCGCTCAGCCAGCATGCGTGAGTCGTCGAGCAGCGTTTCAGCCTCGCCGACGTGGATGAGCAGCGGCGGCAGACCACGCAGGTCAGCGAAGAGCGGTGAAGCGAGCGGATGGCGTGGGTCGGCTCCAGCCAGATAGCGCCGGCCACCGTGCGCGATGCCTGAGCCAACCAGCATGACATCCACAGCGGCGCGGCTGATGGCTGTGGCGCTCTCGCCAGTGAGATCGGTCCACGGGGAGAGCAGCGTGGCGCCAGCGGGCAGCGGAAGTCCAGCGTCACGCGCCGCCAGCAGTGTGGCCAGCGCCAGCCCACCTCCGGCGGAGTCGCCCGCGAAGATGATGTCGTGCGGGTTGACCCCCTGCGCGAGGAGCCAGCGATAGCCCGCCAGCGCATCGTCAACCGCAGCAGGGAAGGGGCATTCGGGCGCGAGGCGGTAGTCGAGCCAAAGGGCACGGGCGCCCGTCAGCCGCGTGAGCCGCCCGAGGATGTCGCGATAGGTGTCCATCGCGCCGAAGACGTAGCCGCCACCATGCAGGTAATAGATCACCGCGCTGGAGCGTTTCCCCGTCGGCGTCACCCAGCCAGCGGGTGAGCCGCCCGCGTCAACGGGCGTGACCAGCGAGCCGGAGGGCGGTCGGCGCGTCATCGCGGTGATGCCGCCACCGTGTGGGTCAGCGCGGCCACCTTTCTGGAACGAGCGGCCCAGCCACCGGCGCAGACGCACGGCGCGCATTAGCCCGATGAGCAGGCGCGATTGCACGCTGACCACGCTCGGCGCTCCTTTCGCTTCCTACTATCGCTAGTGTTACTGCTGCCGCTCGGCGACGGACGTTTGCTCTGTCCGCTCCGTCTGCTCCCGCGCGGCGGCGCGGCTGGCCCGCGCGCGGCCCTGGGCTGAGCCAGGGCGGCCACCTAGCCAGCCGATCAGCGCCGAGATGAGCAGATACAGGACGATAGTGATGATGCCAATGACGACCTGCTGGCCGAGCGTCGCGCCGCCAGAGCCCAGCGCGACCCGTCCGCCAACGCTGTAGATCGAGAGCAGCGCGCCATAGACGATGAATGTGACCATGCCCGCGATGGCGCCGTAGCCAGCCTCGCGCGTCTCGCGTCCGGCATAGAAGCCTGAGGTGGAGAACGCGAAGACGATCAGCAGCAGGTTCAGGCAGCCCAGCGCAATAGCGGTTGGATGGTTGGGGTCCACTGGCCCAGAGCCCAACGCGACCTTGTTGATGAGGGTGATACCCTGTGAGACGAAGTAAATGGCGACGCCGACGAGCGCGCCCCACTTGGCGGCGGAGAGCATGACTCGGTATTTCTCCTCAGTCGCCCCGCACGGTTGGCGCGGGCGGCGATACTTCTCTGGAAGCGTGCAGGGGCGCGAGACGGCGAGGGCATGGGGTTTCGCGTCCGCTGGATCATTCAATCGCATGCGATCTCGCTGATGATTATACGGCGCGAGGCGCTACGGCTGCGGCGCGCATGAACCAATCGCCGCCGCTCGCCCTTTCGCACACCATCGTTTCGGTGTACCATGGGGCGGGGCGCTGCGATGGGGCGCGCCTCGCATGCGACAGTGTTGTCAGCCGTGGTGATGGTCGCGCGCTCATGGGCGCTGTGAGGTTGTCATGCGCGGCACAGATCAGGGAGATGCGGCCCCTCGCGGGGGCTGTGGGAGCCATATGCGATATTACAACTCAATCCTGGAGACCATTGGCCAGACTCCGCTGGTGCGCTTGAACAAGATCGGGCAAGGTGTCAAGCCGCTGCTGCTGGCCAAGGTGGAGTACTTCAACCCCGGTGGCAGCGTCAAAGATCGCATCGGCGTCGGGCTGATCGAGTCCATGGAGCGCAGCGGCAAGCTCAAGCCCGGCGGAACGATTGTCGAGCCAACCAGCGGCAACACCGGCACAGGTCTGGCGCTGGCCGCCGCGATCAAGGGCTATCGGCTGATCTGCGTCATGACTGACAAGGTCGCCGAGGAGAAGCGCAGCCTATTGCGCGCGTATGGCGCCGAGGTGGTGATCTGCCCCAGCAGCGCGGCGCATGGTAACACCGACCACTATCAAACCGTCGCCGCGCGTCTCGCCAACGAGATCCCCGGCGCGTGCAGCCCCAACCAGTATGCGAACCCCGCGAACCCGCTTGCTCACTATCGCGGCACTGGCCCCGAGATCTGGGAGGCGACGGACGGCAAGGTGACAGCGTTCGTCGCGGGCATTGGCACAGCGGGCACGATCATCGGCACGGCGCGCTATCTGAAAGAGCGCAACCCCAATATCAAGATCATCGGCGCCGATCCGGCTGGGTCGATCTACTCGAATGATGAGCCACACCCCTACAAGGTCGAGGGCATCGGCACAGATGTCTACCCCGAGAACTGGGATCCGGCGATGGTCGATGAGGTCATCCGTGTGGATGATCGCACGTCGTTCAGCCTGACCCTGCGGATGGCCCGCGAGGAAGGCATTCTGGGCGGTGGCAGTTGTGGCACGGCGCTGGCGGCGGCGCTGGAGTACGCGAAGCGCTGCGGCCCGGATGACGTGATCGTCGTGCTGCTGCCAGATAACGGGCGCGGCTACCTCTCGAAGATCTACAACGAGACGTGGATGCGCGAGAACGGATTTGTCGAGACTCCACAGCAGCCAACACTGGCTGAGGTGCTAGCCTTCCGCCGGTCGTCGGAGCCGGAGATGCCGCCAGTGATTGGCGTCGCGCCGAACGATCCGGTGACGGTGGCCATCGAGCGCTTCCATGACTACGGCATCTCGCAGCTCCCGGTGATCGATGCGGGCGAAGTGGTTGGCTCGCTGACCGAGACGCAACTACTGCAACGGCTGGCGGGCGGCGAACGGCTGGGCGAACAGCGCGTGCGCGATTGGCAGGGTCCGCCACTGCCCGCGCTCCATGAGAGTGCGACCGTGCGTGATGCTTACACACTCTTCGCGGGCGGCCAGACGGGCGTAGCCGTCATCGGTGATTCTGGTCTGCGCGGCGTCATCACGAAGAGCGACCTGATGGAGTTCTGGGCGCGCAGCGAGTAGCGCGCTCTCGCCCCCTGGCCCCTCCCTCGCCACTGACTTCATGACAGTTTTGGACAGGGAGCGAGGGCCACGGGCAAGAGTCGGAATGTGACCCGCACGCGCTGGTCGTTGGCCAGACAGCGGCGCAACCAGCGTAAGCCCAACTGAAAGACACTATAACAGCGGCGCGCGCG
>DASQSS010000240.1:0-4697 GCA_035642255.1 Ktedonobacterales bacterium
ACAATGCGCAGCGCTTCCTCGACATCAGCCCGCGTGTGTCCCTTGGCGAGATGCGCCAGCACGCGCGGGCTGAGCGACTCAACCGCCGACACGATGAACGCGCAGCCGAGTTGACCAAGCTCCGCGATCACCTCGCGACGCTCCAGAATATGCTCGATCTTGATCGTCGCATCGAACGAGACCTCAGGGAACTCAGCGTGCAGCGCCCGCGTAATCGCCAGCGCATGCCCTGGTCCATTGAGGAAATCGGGGTCGCCAAAGGTGATGTGGCGAGCGCCCGCCGCCACCTGCGCGCGAATATCCTGCAACACGACCGGGCGTGGCACGACAAAGAATCGGCCACCATAAACTGGTGTAATGGGGCAATGCAGGCAGGTATGCAAACAACCGCGTGTCGCCTCCACATAGCCCGCCGGAATCACCTCGTCGCCCCGCACGAGATGGGCGTAGCTGCGCAGCGGTGGCAGACTATCGCGAGCCGGCGCGCTGAACGGCAGCCGCCGCAGCACGGGAGCCGCATCCACCCGTCGTGTACGCACGCCAGAGATGGCCAGCGCGTCGGCGTCATCGCCACTGTCGAGCGCCTGAGCCAGGGCCAGCATCGCCTGCTCATATTCGCCCCCGATCACGGCGTCAGCCAGGTTTTGCAGCAGATAGTCGGCATTGAGCGAGGCGTAGAGGCCATAGAAGACGATATACGCGGCGGGATTCACCGCGCGGGCGCGCTCGGCTACCTGCACGCCAAGTCGCAAGGCTGTGTGCATCGGCACGGAGATCGCGATCAGCCGTGCGGCGCGCAGGGTCGCGTCAGTCAGCGTCTCGACTGACGTATCGACCGCAGCCGGACTAAAACCGCTAGCGCGCAATGCGGCCAGCGGCGAGGCCAGGCTCAGCGGCTGGTGGCCAAGCTCATAACACGCCACCAGCGCGATTCGGCCTGGCGCGCGCAGGTCAGATGAGGTTAGCATGGATGATCCTGTGCGAGTTGAGGTTGCGCTTTTGATGGCTACTTCTTCTGCGGCGCCGCGGGCGCGCCTTTGCCTTTGGCGCCTCCGCCACCACCCGAGTCATCAGGCTCCCAGCCCTCGGGCTTCTCTTCATCGTCGCCGAAGAGGAATCGCTCCATCTCCTGACGCAAGATCTGCCGCGAATCCGGGTCCGCCAGATTCAGGCCATAGTGGTTGATGAGCAGGCGGCTATGCTCCTGCCACATATCCCACGCTTGCTGCGAGATGTTGTCGTAGATGCGTTGGCCAAACTCACCGGGCATCGGCGGTTTCGCCAAACCCGGCAAGCGCCGCTTCAACTTCGCACAGGTCACCATATGTATCATGCGTATGCCTCCTGGACCACGATAAGCGGCGCCGCGGCGCCTCTGTATAGTATACCGTACATGTCAGCGACCGCGGCGCCAGTCGTGCGCTCGTTCTCGCGGCGCGGCTGCGCAACGGAGTGTGTGATGGATGATCAGGACGAAATCTCGCGGCGCATAGACGCCTGGATTCGGCGCACGGCATATAGTCCCCGATCGGCGCCAACCGCGACGAATTCGGGCCGAACGCACATACGGCGCTGGGCGCAGGGCGTGCTTGCCGCGAACGATCGGTGGATGATTCTCGATACGGAGACGACTGGCTTTGGCAATACAGACGACATCATCGAAGTCGCGGCAGTCACACCACGCGGTGAAACCCTGATCGATTGTCTCATTCGGCCCGGGCGGCGCATTCCCTATGAGATTACGCGGCTGACGGGCATATCGAATGAGATGGTGGCAGGCAGCCCACGCTTTCCGTTCGCCTGGCAGAACATTCTCAACACACATCTGGGCGCGCGCGGCGTCATCGCATACAACGCTCCATTCGACATTCGCATGCTCACGCAGAACATCCAGCGTCATTGTGGCCTGGCGTGGTCGCCCGTACGCTCTGACTGCCTGATGCGAGCCTATGCGAGTTATCGCGGCGACCGCATGGCGAGCGGCGGATATCGCAGCCACAAGCTCGGCGTCGCCTGCGCTCAGATGGGCATTACGCATGAACATGCTCACCGTGCGCTGGGTGACTGCCTTGTCAGTGCGCAACTGCTGCGCGCGCTGGCGGAATGAGCGGCCACAGAGGGCCTGGGAGGAGCGCTTGTGGAGTCGTCCGCGTCGCTGAGCGGGTTGCGCCTGGTATTCTTTGGCATGGGAGGCGTCTTTTCACGCCTACTGCTTGAGGCGCTGCTACGCGCAGGCGCCGACCTTCGCGCGATCGTCACGCCCGCTCAGACTGGGCTCACACTGGCCGAGGATTCCGACGCGCCCTTCACCCGACTGCATCCCGCCGCGCCTCGGGCGTCGCGCCGCATGCTGCCGCTCGCGGGCGTCACACCTATGCCGCGCTCCCTGCTCGACTATGCGGCCGAGCGCGGCGCGCCCCTGCTCAGCATCGCGCGCCTGAACGACCCCGCGACACTGCAGACACTAGCCTCATTCGCTCCAGACGCCATCTGTGTCGCATGCTTCACACGGCGGCTGCCACCCACTCTGCTCGCTCTGCCACGCCTGGGATGCCTCAACGCGCACCCCTCGCTCCTCCCCGACAATCGCGGCCCCGACCCGCTCTTCTGGACCTTCCACGCGGGCGCGGAAGAAACAGGCGTCACCATCCACCTGATGGACGCTGGCCTCGACACAGGCCCCATACTGGCGCAGAGGTCTGTGGCGATTGATGAAGGTGAGAGAGAGGACGCGCTGGAACAGCGCCTCGCCACCATCGCGGGCGCGCTGATGGTGGATGCGCTCGCGGGTCTCGCTCAAGACGCGCTCATCCCCAGGCCCCAGGACCCTGTGCGGGCGAGCGCGCATCCCTGGCCCACTGCCGAGGACTTCATCATTCGTGCTGGGCAGTGGTCAGCGCGCCGAGCCTATACCTTCGCGCGCGGGATTGCAGGACGAGGCCAGCCCATCGCGCTCGTCGCCGTCGACGGCCAGCGATTCCGCCTCATCGAGCCACTTGGCTATGATGCGCTGGCCACTCCCGCCGCGCCCTGGCGGCTGGACGGCGACCTTCTCACGCTGGCCTGCGCGCCGGGCGCCTTCTCCTGCCGGGCGGCGCCCGAGGATCACCTATTGGCAGCAGGCGGGGCCGTCACGGAGGTCTGACGATTCCCGTGACGGCCCCGCCGCATCGTGCGACGTGTCGCGCTTGTCTCACCTGCCGCACACGCGTTACTGAGCGGCCTCGTGGCCGACATTCGCGCCGCCAGACCTGGCCTCTAGCGCATCGAGACGTTCGCGCAGCTTGCGGTTCTCCTCGCGGAGGGTGTCCAGATCAGATCGGAGCTGGCGCGTCTCGTCGCGCGCGCTATCGCCCCGCTGGATCGCCGTGATAGCCTCGCGCGCCGACCGCACCATTCGCTCGTCGGGAGAGCTAGCGACAAGCCGCTGCAACTCCGGAATGGCGCGAGCGTCGCCCCACGCTCCGGCCGCGCCGCACGCATTGTGCGCCGTCACCTCCCACGGGTCACTTAGCGCCGCTGTCACCGCCTCAACCGCCCGGGTGCGCGCCTCGGGTTGGTCCACGCGCTTCGTCTCCGCCAGCGTACGCAGTCCACTCGCCGCGGCGGCGCGGGCATCCATCGGCTTCGTGCGGTCGGTGGCCCAGGTCGCCAGTGTCTCGACCACGCGCGCCTCGCCCAGCGCCCCCAGCCCTGCGAAGACTCCGCCGCGAATCGTCTCATTCCATGATGGCATCTCCACATACTGGAGCAGCGTCTCGAATGCCCCTGGCGCTCGCGTCTTGCCCAGCGCGTGCGCTGCCGCCGCAGTGACGAAGTAGCTCGGCTCGCCCTTCGCCAGCAGCGTCGTCAATGCGTTGGCGGCGCGCCCAGCGAGGCCGGCCTGCTCTGGCGCGCGGAACTCGCCAAGACCAGCGACGACACCGCGCCGGGCTTTCGGCTCCTCAATAGCATCGAGCGCGCGGAGCAGGATCTCCAGCGCCAGTTCGCTCCTGCGTCCAGCGATGGCCGCCGCGATGGCCTGGCGCACACCCCAGAACGGCTCCGCCAGCAGCGCCTGCTCCAAAGCCGCGAGCGACTCCGTGTCGCCCTTCTCGCCCAGGCTCTTCGCCGCCTCGATGCGCCCATTGATGTCGGGGTCGCGGCGTAGCTGGAACCGCAACATCTCGGCTGGCAGGTCGAAATCCAGCGTCTTGATGAGCCATCCGCCGTAGTCGAAACGCACGCCGAAGGGGCGGCGCGTCAATGGGATGTAGAAGGTCTGCTCGGCCTCCTCCACCTGCACGCGTACGACCTGTGGCGTCATAAATCCCCCAGCGTCGGGCTTCTCATCGTCGCTCTGTGGCGTGAAGAACGCCAGATCCACAGGCGTCACGAAGAGCGGCGTCTGTTCTGTGACCTTCTGCTTCTGGCGCACGCTCACTTTGGCCAGCTTATGCTCGTCATCCCAGCTATAGCTGACCTCAAACTCCGGGTGGCCCGCCTTGTAGACCCACTGCTCGAAGAACTGGGCGAGGCTGCGACCGCTGGCCTCCTCATGGGCTCGCTCGAAGTCCGCGGTGATGACCTCGCGCTCACGGTTGCGCTGAGCGTACCGCTGCATGCCGCGCCAGAACGCCGCCTCTCCCACGACATGCCGCAGCATATGCAGCACGCGCGAGCCTTTCTCATAGTTGTGGCGGTCGAAGAGCTCGTTG
>DASQSS010000241.1:0-3622 GCA_035642255.1 Ktedonobacterales bacterium
ATCAAGCGGCACGAGGATGCGGAAGGGTCGCCCGTGGCCGTCCACCTCATCGAGCGCCGGGCCCTGTTGTCGCAGCAGCAGCACAGGCGCTGAAGAATGGCGAACGACCGCTTGCGCGATGCTGCCCATCACCCAGCGCGAGAGGCCTGTGCGCCCATGGCTGCCGATGATGATGGCATCGATTCCGCTCGACTTGATCGTGTCAAGGATGACCTGGGCGGGTACCCCAAAACCAACGACTTGCTCCACGCGCACGCCGTGGAGCGGGTGAGTCTTGGCGATAGCGCTCAGATAGTCGCGCGCTTCGAATTCCTCACGCTCGGTCGCGCCTGTGTCCGTCGCGACGGCTGGAATCATATAGCCGCCAACGTCGAGTAGATCAGGCACGACTCGTAGCAGTACGAGTGTCGCGTTGCGCGCGTTAGCCAGGTTGGCGGCGACGGGAAGCGCTCGCTCGGCGCGAGCGGAGCCATCGAGAGGAACAAGGATTCGCTGAAACATAACTCCCCCTTTACATCAATGCGCGCTTCACATCTCCGTCAGTGTGCGGGCGGAATCTCGGTTCGCCACGCATTACTCGGCGCTCCAAAGACGCCAAGACAGTGCGCTCGCGCGATTGCGACGATAAAGTATGCCAGGTCGCCAGAGCGTTCGATCCGCTCCGCGACCCGCATTTCGGCCAGCCGAGGCCGGACGCCGATGTCTTCCAGAAAGCTGTGGCGACCGAGCGCGTAGAGCGTGCCGTCAATGAGCGCGATGACTCCTGCGTCTCGCACACTGCTCACGACTCGTTCGACATGGGCGGGTTCGATACCCATCGCTGTGGTCGCCTGCGCGATCTGGTCGCCGGTAGGCCCATGCAGCTGCGGGGCTAGTCCCGCGGCGAGCCGCAACAGCTCGTGGCGCCCACGCGGGTCTGCTGGAGCAAGCGCTCCCAGGCGAGGCCCCGACTCAGCGGAGGAGACACTCTCCGCCGTGTGGTCGCTGACACGCGCATCTGTACCCACTGTATTAGCGCTCCGCAGGTCTGAAAGTGTGTCGCCTTGGCGCGGCAGATTCGCCCTCAGAGCGGAGTCATCAAAGGAGGTCATCCAGCTACTCCCCACTTTCTAGTCGCTCAACGTTTCCGCTCTCAGCCGCTTCGCATGTGCAGCGGGTGATCTGCGCAGACCTATGATGAAGCCACTGACAGCGTACGCCTGCGCCGTCACAATGTCGTCACCGCGTCTGCGCCAAATATCACGGGACGCTCACACAACAATTTGTGTGGGAATCGCGTGAAATTCGCTGCGGAGGCCTTCGCGAGCATCATGGCTTGCGGGCTGCGTATGTGACTCGTATGTGATGCTTTAGCGGCTGCCTGTGATAGCGCAGTGTTGTGAGCCGACTATGCTCAGGGCAATTCGAGCGAGAAGCGCGCGGGAGTCTGATGGCAGGCGAGTAGCGCTGGACGCTCCGAGAGGATGGCCTACGATGTCACACACGCTTACCTCATCACGCGTATCTCGCGCTGGTCGCATCGCACTGTTTGGCGCGACTTTGTTGCTTCTTGGCGGATTATTCGCGGCGTGCGGCAAGACACCTGTGTCTGATACCCCGGTGGCTAGCTCACACGCGGCCATGAAGATGGTGATGAGCGCCACGAAGCCGTCAAAGGTGGTCAACCTGACGATTGTCGCGCAGAAGCCGGGTTCGTCTGTTGATGGACCGGCCTATATGCCTTCGACCCAGCTCACGGCGCCTGCGCACTCGACCGTGACCGTGACGATTGTCAACGCCGACGCGGGTGATACACCGCTGCCCGCCGGGTCACCATTCAGCCAGGTCACCGGGGTAGTAGGCGGACAGGCGACAGTGGATGGCGTGGCATATAGCAAGCTCTCGCCCGACAAAGTGGCGCATACGTTCACGGTTCCGAGTCTCGGCGTGAATGTGCCAATCCCTGGCGACATCCCCGCGGGCAAGTCAGGCATCACGGTCACGTTCAGCTTCGTGACGGGCAGCGCGGGGACGTTCATGTGGCAGTGCATGGATCCCTGCGGCGCAGACCCGAACGGCTGGGGTGGTCCAATGGCGATGCGGGGCTACATGATGGGTACTATGACAGTCGTTGGAAAGTGATGGCGCCTACACGTAAGCGAGAACGAGGCTTCCGGACACGACTCTGGCAGCCTCGTTCTCGCTTACGTATGGCCACGATGCGCTAGCTCGCGGGAGTGTTCGCCAGCATGTAGCCCACGCCTGTTTTTGTGAGGAGGTAGCGAGGATGGGTGGGGTCTGGCTCCAGCTTGCGGCGCAGGCGATTCACGTTGACTTGCAGCAGATGGCTCTCACCCTCATACTCTTCGCCCCAGACGTGCGTCAACAGCAGATCCTGCGTGATGACGCGGCCAGCGTTTTGCGCAAGGTAGGCGAGCACGCGGTATTCGACTGGCGTCAGGTCGACATCGCGTCCAGCGAAGGTGACGCGGCGCTGGCCATAGTCAATCGTGAGGTCCCCGATTGTCGTCGTCGCCTGAGCGCCGTGTCCCGTCTCATTGTGGGAGACACTCTGCGATCGGCGCAGCACTGCCCGCACGCGCGCTAACAGCTCCTCGATGCTGAACGGCTTGGTCAGGTAATCATCAGCGCCTAAATCGAGGCCATGTATCTTGTCCTGGTCAGCGCCGCGCGCGGTCAGGATGATGATGGGCACACTGGAGTATTCGCGCACGCGTTGGCACACGCCGAAGCCGTCTAGCTTGGGCATCATCAGATCGAGGAGGACGAGATCCGGCATATGCGCTTCAATTTGTTCGAGCGCCTGCAGACCGTCGCTAGCGGTGATGACTTCGTAACCTTCCATCTGCAGATTGCGCGCGACCAGGCGCAATAGCTGCGGATCATCATCGGCTGCGACCACTGTGGTTTTCTTCGCTGACATCAGAGTCACTCCCTTCGAGTCGCCCGGACATGTGCGCTACATCGTCTCTCTGTCATCTTACCCCGAATTTCTCTGTCTGGCGTAGATGGGCAGGTACACGCGCTATCTCGTCAGCTGTCTCGGAAATCGAGAGCGATGAGGTGTCAATGGTCGGCGTCTCCCGTTGCTCGCGCCACGGCAGCATCATGTCATAGATCGTACGCAGAAGCGGCGGCTCCAGCAGTCGGCGCCCGTGGCGGCTGGCGTTGCGCTCGACGACCGTTTCATAGCTGGGCAGTAGCGCGATCAGGTAGGCTGGCGTCTCTCCCAGCACGCGCCGCCAGCTTGTGAAGTCTATACGGTCCCATAGGGGAAATACCGCATCGTCTATGACACACGTGATGCCCTCGGAGACATAGCGTCGCGCTATGTCTGCGCAGAGGCTTCTCGCGATCTGGTATTGGCGATCCACTTCGGGGGTCCAGCCGTCTCTGGGGTCAGCGTATCCCGCGCAGAGGAATTCGCGCACGGTATCGAGTGAGACATGCGCCGTAGGGTGGCTCTGCGCCTGAGCCCACGCCTCCGCAGTGGCGCTCTTGCCCGCGCCCGCTGGTCCAGTTATGACGAGCGTGAAAGCGTGCTGGTGTGACATGTCGAAGGTCTCCACTGGCGCGCCTCCGCGACTCAGTCGCACTGTACTTGATGCGCGCTGCGGCGAGG
>DASQSS010000242.1:0-4522 GCA_035642255.1 Ktedonobacterales bacterium
CATCGTCATCCTCACCCCCTGGACGATCTCGTCGCGTATTCCAACGGGCGACGCCTCGGCGCCGGTGGGTGTGCTGCTGCTTGGCCGCTACATGGTCGGCTTCGAGGGGGCGGCGTTTCTGATTCTGGCGGGTATCGCCGCCTCCGTGATGTTCGCGCGCCGCGAGCCACACGCGGCGCCACAGTCAGCAACGGCGCCTATGCCGTCCCAGCGCTCCGAGGGAATGGCGCATGCCAGCCACGCTGGGCATATGGGTGATCTCCAATCGAGCGCCCTGGCCGCGAGTGGGGCGCCAGAGAGCGCACACGCGGACCATGCCGCGGACCATGCCGCGTCTGAGATGGCTCAGATGGATGAGACACTTGAGATGGACCACATGAGTCAGATGAATCAGATGAATCAGGAGGACACGACCATGAGTGATGAGACGACTCCACCGACGAGCGAGACGATCTACACGTGTCCGATGCACCCCGAGGTGCGCCAGAATGCGCCCGGAAACTGTCCTATCTGCGGGATGTTCCTGGTCCCCGTTACAGACACGTCGCCTGATCAGCCGACTCCGGATGGTCACGAGGGACATGGGGGCCACGACGCATGAACGGGCCGGGCCTTGTCCCCTATCTGATCGTTGGCGCGCTGCTGTTTGGCATCGGCATAGCGGGCGTGCTCTCGCAGCGCAGCGCGCTGATGGTGCTGATGAGTGTCGAGATCCTGCTGAATGCGGCGCTGGTCAATCTCGTCGCATTCTGGCGCTTCGTCGCGCCAGATAACTTCGACGCGCAGGTGTTCTTCATCATCATCGTCACCATCGCCGCGATTGAGATGGCCGCTGGCCTGGCGTTGATGCTCCTGATGTATCGCCAACGGGGCAGCGCCAACACTGACGCGGCCGCTGACCTGAAGGGATAGGAAGGAATAGCCGGTCATGAGCGGAGGGTTAGGCGTCGTGGAGCTGGCAGGGATCTTCTGGCTGGCGCCACTGCTGCCCCTGGCAGGGTTCGCGACGCTGGCGCTGGGTCTGTCGCGCTTCGGGCGCTCTGCTGGCTGGTTCGCGGTAGGCGCGGTGGCGGGCGCACTGCTCTGCGCCACGCTCGGGCTGGCGGGCGTCGTCGCGGGCGCCTCTGGCTATGTCGCGCTGCCGTGGCTCTCTGTCGGTGGGCGCTCGCTCAGCCTCGCGCTGGAGTTGACCCCGCTGACCGCGCTCGTCGGCGTTGTCGTCGCGCTGGTCGGCCTCGTCATCCTGCTCTACTCGTTGGCCTACATGGCTGAGGAGCCACTGCGCGGGCGCTTCTTCGCTGAAATGTGTCTTTTTCTGGCGGCGATGCTGGCGCTCGTGCTGGCAGGTGACCTCATCACACTCTTCATCGCCTGGGAGTTGGTCGGGCTCTGCTCCTACCTGCTCATCGGCTACTGGTTTGACCGGCCCGGCGTGCCTGCCGCCGCGACGAAAGCCTTCCTGACGACACGTCTCGCTGATCTGGGACTGCTGCTCGGGGTGCTGCTGCTCATCGGCGCTGTCGGCACGGGGCGCATCAGTGTCATCCTGGCGGCGGCGACATCAGGGCGCATCGCAGCGCCAACGTTGACAATGGCGGCGCTGCTGGTCGTCTGGGGCGCGGCGGGCAAGTCCGCGCAGTTGCCATTCTCTGGCTGGCTGCCTGACGCGATGGTTGGCCCGACGCCCGTCTCGGCGTTGCTGCATAGCGCGACGATGGTGGCAGCCGGAGTCTTCCTGGTCGCGCGGCTGCTGCCACTGCTGGAGGCGACGCGCCTGGCGCTGGGTGTGGTGGCGTGGCTGGGCGCTCTCACCGCGCTCTTCGCCGCGCTGGTCGCTTTGGCCCAAACCGACCTGAAGCGGCTGTTGGCCTACTCCTCCATCAGCCAGATCGGTCTGATGTTCGTGGGATTGGGCGCGGGCAGTCTGCTCGCAGGCGTGTTGCTGCTCGTGGCCCACGCGCTCTATAAGGCGACACTCTTCCTCGGCGCGGGCGCGGCGCAGCATGCCGTCGGAGGGACCGGCTTTGAGCGGATGGGTGGGCTGTGGCGGCGCATGCCGCTGACCTTCGCCGTCTTCGCGGTCGCGGCGGCGGCGCTGGCGGGTCTGCCGGTCACACTGGCGCTGCCACCCAAAGATCCGACGCTGGCGGCGGCCGCGGGCGCTAGCGAGCCGCTCTTTTGGATTGCGCTGGCGGCGAGCCTCGGCACAGCGCTCTACAGCGCACGCGCGGTGGGGATGACCTTCCTGGGCGCGCCCTCGGCTCCAGCGGCGCAGGCGAAGGAGGCGCCGCGCGGATTCCTTGCGCCCATGCTGGCGCTGGGCGGGCTGATCATCGTCGGGTTGACACTCGATTCGCCACTCTTCGGCGCGCCGCTGGAGCGACTGCTGGGGGGCGTGACGCCCGAGGCGGCTGGTGTGACGGCGTTGACGCTAGCGGTTGCGGCGCTCGGTGTGTTCGCGGGGCTGGCGGCGCGGCTCGCCTGGCCCGGCGCGCTTCAGTGGCCTTTCGTGCGGCCGGTCGTGCCTTTGCTAACCGCAGAGTTTGGCCTGCGCCCACTCTACCGCACGGTGGCGGCGGGTGGCCTGGCCTTCTCACGCGGCGTGGGAGCCTTCGACCGCGCCGTGTTCGACCGGATTGCTACGGTGGCGGCGCATGGACTGCTGGCGTTCGTTCACGCGCTTCAGCGGTTCGATCTGCGTCGGGTGGACGGCGCATTCGACACGGGCGGGCAGGCGCTGCTTGCCGTGGGACGACGCGCGCGGCGCATCCAGACGGGTCTGGTCGGGAACTATTTACTGGCCGTGTTCACCTGGGGGCTGGGCGCCGCGGTGGTCGTGGCGCTCTGGCTGATCGTCTCAGGCTTGGTATCGGGCGCAGGCGCCCGCTAGCCGCGCACATTCGGCTTGTCTACGCGTCGCGTTCTTATGCGACCGCACGACGGTTGCATTGGCCTCTGGAGGAACGATATGCTGCTTACCGCCGTCATTTTCGCGCCGCTGCTCGGCGCGCTGGCGCTGTATCTGGCGCCTGCCCGCCTGAAATGGCTTCAGCGGTCGATCGCGGTGGCGGCGAGCGGTGTCACGCTGGCGCTGAGCATAGGACTGGCGGCCCGCTTCGACTGGGCGCGGCCCACACCACAACTCGGCGCCGCAGCCCCGTGGATTCCCAGCATCGGCGCCGCGTATCTCGTCGAGGTGGATGGTCTCTCGCTGCCCTTCGTGCTGCTGACCGCGCTGCTGATCTTCCTCTGTGTAGCCCATGCCTGGCGTGAGCAGCGCCACCCGCGCGAGTTCTACGCGCTCTTTCTGGTGATGGAGACGGGCCTGCTCGGCTTCTTCGCCACCTTCGATCTGCTGCTCTTCTACTTCTTCTTCGAGATCTCCCTGGTGCCGATGTACTTCATCATCGGCTTGTGGGGACACGAGCACGCGCGCGAAGCGGCGCTGAAGTTCTTCCTCTACACGCGCGTCGGCGCGCTGGCGCTGCTGCTCTCGATTCTCGCACTCTATCTCGCCGTCCAGCCGCATACCTTCGACCTGCGCGCCATCATCGCGGCGCAGCCGTTCGCGGGCGCGGGCGTCGGGCCGTCGCTTGTGCTGCTCGGCTTCTTCCTCGCCTTCGCCATCAAGCTGCCCATCGTGCCGCTGCACTCCTGGCTGCCCGACGCGCACACCGAGGCGCCGACCGAGGGCAGCGTCGCGCTGGCGGGTCTGCTGCTGAAGCTGGGCGGCTACGGCTTCCTGCGGGTGGCGTTGCCCACTGTGCCGGGCGCGTTCCAGCAGTGGGGGATGTGGCTCGGCGCGCTGGCGGTGATCTCCGCCATCTATGGCGCGGCGGCGGCGATGGCGCAGACCGACCTCAAGCGGCTGGTAGCCTTCAGCAGTGTGAATCACATGGGCTATGTGCTGCTTGGCGTCGCGGTGGCGGGCGCGGCGGGGGTGAGCGCGGCGGACCGCGTGACGGCGGCGACCGGCGCGGCCTACCAGATGGTCGCGCATGGATTGGTGACGGGTGCGCTCTTCTTCCTCGTCGGCATGCTAGCCGACCGCACGGGCACGCGCGAGATCGCGCGCCTCTCTGGCCTGTGGACGTCGCTGCCGCTCTGGGGCGCGCTGCTGACGCTGGCAATGTTCGCTTCGCTCGGTCTGCCGGGGCTGGCGCAGTTTCCCGCTGAGGCGCAGATCGTCCTGGGCGCCTTGGGGCTGAATATCTGGCTGGCGGTCGGGATGCTCGTCGCTATCCTCCTCACGACCGCCATGTTCCTCTGGACGCTGCAGCGCGTCTTGCTGGGCAAGGTTGCGGAGCAGTGGGCGCGCCTGCCCCGGCTCACGCCACGCGAATTGGTGGCGTTGGTCCCGCTGGTCACGCTCATCGTCGCGCTGGGCGTGTTCCCCGGGCCGCTGAGCAGCCTCTTGAGCGCGGCGCTACGCGCTGGGCCACTCGTCCCGCTGATGGCGCTGGCAGGGCAAGTCATCGGGCAGGTCGCAGGGCTGATCACGACGCTGGGCCATCTATTGGCG
>DASQSS010000243.1:0-25825 GCA_035642255.1 Ktedonobacterales bacterium
CCTGCTGCTGCTGCTGGGCATCGGCCAGGGTCTGTTCGCCGCGCCGAATACGACGGTGGTCATGAATAGTGTGCCGAAAGAGCATCGCGGCGTCGGCTCGGGCATGCGGTCCACGTTCCAGAATGCCGCATCGCTGCTGAGCATCGGCGTCTTCTTCAGCATCATCACGGCCGGGCTGGCGGGCGCGCTGCCAGCCGCGCTCTCCGCTGGCCTGTCGCCAACCGGACTGCCAGCCGCGCTGGTGGATAAGATCGCGCACCTGCCGCCAACGGCTGCGCTCTTCGCCGCTTTCCTGGGCTACAACCCGATGGGGACGCTGCTGCCCGCGCCCGTGCTGCACACACTGCCAGCCGCCACACAGGCGCATCTGCTCAGTCAGCAGTTCTTCCCGAACCTGATCGCGGGCCCCTTCATGGAAGGTCTGCGGGTCGTGTTCTATCTCTCGGCAGCGTTGAGTGTCATCGCCGCGCTCGCCGCGCTTGCCCGGCCAGAGTCGGCGGCGCGTTCTGAGCAACCTGACGCCATCGCCGAAGGGGCCATCGGCGTCAGCGAGACGGTCGCGGCGACCAGCATCATCGAAGAGGATGAGCCGGACGACCTGCGCGAGGCCAGTGGCGCCGCGCGGCGCTAATCGTTCAGCGCGTCAGTGGAGCGGGCACGCGAGTGACATCGGCTGCCCGCTCCGTGTATGCTGCGGGAGTGGACGCGTCATGGCGACACGGCAGGAGGAGATGCGGCATGGCCCAGAACGAGAAAGTCACCCCGGCGACGCTGCTCGCGCGCAAAGCGAATCAGCAGCCAATCGTCGGTCTGACCGCCTATGACTATCCGTCGGCGCTGCTGGCGGACCACGCTGGCCTGGACTTCATTCTCGTCGGCGACTCGCTCGGCCCGCTGATGCTCGGCTACAGCCGTGTCGAGCAGACGACGATGGCCGATATGATTCACCACTGCGCCGCCGTGAGCCGTGGGGCGGCGCGGGCGCTGGTGGTCGGCGATCTGCCATTCGGAACCTACGAAGTCTCGCCGAAGCAGGCGGCCAGAAGCGCCATCAGGCTCACACAGCGCGGCGGCGTTGGCGCGGTCAAGCTGGAGGGTGGCCTGGAGGTGGTCGCGGCGGTGCGCGCGGTCGCGGAGGCGCACATTCCGGTGATCGGCCATCTGGGCATGTTCCACAGCGGCGGCCCCGACGCGAGCGACGATGAGCGGCGCGACACGCTTGTCACAGCGGCGCGAGCGCTCGAAGATGCAGGGGCAGCGGCGCTGGTGATCGTGGGCCTGCGCGATGTCCATGCGCAAGCGGTCACGGCGGCGCTGACGCGCATTCCCACCATCGGCTATCAATCTGGCCCACACTGCGACGGCCAGCTCCTGATCGGTCCCACCATGCTCGGCCTGCTGCCTGGAGACGCCCCCGCGCCTGGCCCGTATGGCGCCCTCGGCCAGCAGATCCAGGCCAGCTTCGCGCAGTTTGTCAGCGATGTGCGCGAGCGACGCTTTCATGGCGACTTCAACGACAGCGCCGCCGGAACCTCACATCGCTGATGGGCCGCGCCAATGCCGCCTCGCCTTGCTCGGTCGTTTCGACCAGGCGCGCCGTCGCCACTGCTCCAATGCGCTGAAGCTACCACAGTCGTCGACATTGACGCCTGCGATCCACGCGGTGACGCAACCTCGCCAGCAGCCATCGCCGTCTGAATAGCTACACGGCGACCCAGCTCTACAGCCCTTATGGCAGCGTGCGCTATCAGAGCGGGACGCTGCCGACCGACTACGGCTTCACCCATCAGCGCAGCGATGCGAGTACGAGCCTATCATACCCCCGCCACGTCGTCGCCGCTGGACTCGATCTGCAGCGGCTCGACGCCGAGGCGCGCAGCCAACGCCTGGAGCTGCCTTGTTAGCTCGTCAGAGAGCGGGATACCGTGCGCCTGGCGCTCTTCCAGCGTCCCGCGCTCGATCTCGCCGGGAAGATAGACCGGCGGCGCGCCCTCGCTCAGGGGGACGGATTTGACCTCCGCGATCAACTGCTCCAGGTCGTCATAGAACTGCTCGCGCTCGACGAAACAGGTCGGGTCGATGACGATCAGCGTGTGGCCGACGCTGCCCGCGCGGTCGCCATGCGCGTCTGAGCGCAGCCCAAACAGCGCCCCCGGCACGATCCCCGCGATCACCTCGGTCATCAGCGCAAGGCCGTAGCCCTTGTAGCCGCCGACGGGCGCGAGCAGGCCCGCGCGCAGCGCCGCGGCGGAGTCGGTGGTCGGCTGGCCGCGCTCATCGTTGGCCCAGCCCAGCGGAATCGGGCGACCTTCCGCCGCCGCCAGCCGTACCTTGCCAAACGCCACCTGACTCAGCGCCATGTCAAGCACGATAGGCGGCCGCGGCGGGCGTGTCGGGATGCCACAGGCGATGGGATTGTTGCCCAGACGTGGCTGGAGTCCACCTGGCGGCGGCAACACAGGTAGCGAAGTCGTCATCAGCAGGCCGATGTAGCCTTGCTCGGCCACCTTGAGCACGTAGGTCGCGGCCATGCCAAAGTGGTGGCTGCGCTGAATCCCGACCATGCCGATGCCATGCTCCGACGCCAGCTCCACGCCTAGCTCAACCGCGCGCAGGGTTGGCGTGAAGCCATAGCCATTGTCGGCGCTCAGCAGCGCGGTCGCGCCCCGCCGCCGCACGACAGCTACCGCCGGGCGTGCGTTGATCAGGCCCGCGCCAAGCGCGTCGGTATACTGAATCAGCCGCAGCGCGCCATGACTGTCCACGCCGCGCAGATTCGCCTGGACCAGGCAATCGGCGATGGTCGCGGCCTCCGCTGCCTCCAAGCCATTCGCAAGCAGAATCCGCCGCGCAAACGCACGCAATGCCGCTTCACGCGCTCGTGGCATTCGTCGTATTCTCCTGTTCCCGTGTATCTATCACTGAGGATCTGTCATTGAGGATCGCCATGCGCGGACGCTGTGCGCGGGCGTCATGGCAGCCACCGCAGAGACAGAATAACACCCATGACACCCATGACACCTATGACACCCATGCGCCTGGTTCGGACGCTCCTGGCTGGCGCGACGATGTACAATAGAGGGCAGACATGGGCGACGATGTTGCATGCATGAGCGGAGAGGCACAGGAGGCTGGCGCAATGTTCGGACACATCCCTGAGCTAATAGGGCTGCTCGTGCTGGGGCTGATCATCTTCGGGCCCAAGCGCATGATCGAGCTGGGCGGCCAACTCGGTCGCACGCTGCGCGAGATGCGGTCCGTTATGAAGGATATGAGCTGGAATCCGCTGAGCGACGACGCGTCAAACCCGACTGGGTCATCACAGTCGACGCTGGGTCGCTTCAGCCAGCTCGCGCAGGATTTCACGGCGCAACGCAGCGCTGACGCCGCCGAGCCGTCTCCTACCTCACACACGGTTGACGCGGCCCCGCAGCCAGCCAGCAACGACACGCCAACCGAAGCGCTCTAGGCAGGCTATCCCACAGTTCGCGCTCCGTGTGCGACATGACCTACATCTCCAGCAGACGCTCCAGCGCGGCGCTATCCTTTTGTGGGCCGATGACCGCGAGGCGCAGCCCCTCGCCAGTGAAGAGATCGCGGGCCAGCGCCTGCGTCTGCTCGACGGTCACGGCGTCGATTCGCGCCATCACCTCGTCCAGCTCCAGCGGCTCCCCGGTGATGATCTCCTGGCCACCCATCCATGCCGCGACGCTATACGTATCCTCCAGACGCAGAGCCATGCGCCCCTTCGTGTACTCCTTCACGCGGGCAAGCTCGTCGGCGCGCAGTGGTTCGTCGCGCAGCTTGCGCAGCTCGCCAATCGCCGCGCGGATGGTCGCCTCGGTCCGCTTCGGCTCGACGCCCGCGGAGATGGTAAACGCGCCTGTGCCGTGGTAGTACGACGGCCCGGAGCCGATGTCATAGGCCAGCCCCAGCCGCTCGCGCAGCTCGACAAAGAGCCGTGAGCTCATGCCATCGCCCAGCGCGGCGTTGAGCAGCGTCATCGCGTAGTGGCGCGGATCGTTGTGCGCGATGCCAGGGGTCAGCAGGCAGAGATTCGTCTGCTCGGTGGACCGCGTCTCCAGCCGCACGCGCTCAGTCGTTGGCAGGATGGGGCTAGGCGTCCAGGTGGGGGCAGTGGCGTCGGGCCAGTCGCCGAGCAGCGCAGTCAGCGTCTCCATCACCTGCGCATCGCTGACATTCCCGGCGATGCTCACGACGAGATTCGAAGGCGTGTAGTGCCGCGCTTTGTAGTTGAGCAGCGTTTCACGACTGAGCGTGGAGACGGTTTCGCGCGTGCCAGCGACCTCGCGTCCGAGCGGCTGCCCCGGCCACATCGCCTCATCGGCCAGCACGCTCACCCAGTCCGCTGGACTATCGCGATACATGTTGAGCTCTTCGATGATGACGCCGCGCTCCTTCTCGATCTCTTCCGCCTGCATCAGAGGATTGCGCGCCATATCAGTGATCAGGCGCATCGCCAGATCGAAATGCTGGCTGGCGACCTTGGCGGAGTAGACCGTTACCTCTTTATCGGTCGCGGCGTCGAGCACACCGCCAACGCCTTCGATCGCCTCCGAGATGCTCTGCGCGGTTGGGAAGCGCTCGGAACCTTTGAAGAGCATGTGCTCGATGAAGTGCGAGGCGCCAGAGATGACTTCAGGCTCGTAGCGCGCGCCCACGCCGAAATAGAATGCAACGCTGACCGAGCGGAGATAGGGAATCTGCGAGGTGAATACACGAATGCCATTGGGGAGGGTAACGCGCTGATACATGCCTTGTTCCTCTGCCAGCCGCCCAGACTCTACACCGCCTGCGCGTATTGCGGTCCATTATCGCATACAACCCTCGCGCGCATCGCATACTCAATCGGCGCTGGCGCTCTCGGCCTTGAGTGGCCGGAGCGCGCCTGACGCGGCCCAGGTTGAGGGGCGACGCCTGTCGCCGGTAGCGCGCCAAAGGGGCAAGTATGGTATGTCCCGTCGCCGTGTCATGCGTCACGCTCCCCCAATGCGCTGCGCGAGCGGCGTGTGGCGCGTCCATTGTACCTATGGTACGCTACAGCAGTGGAGAGGGGCGCACGGCGCATCGTACATGGCTTGGCATATAGCTTGGCGCCACGACCACCGAGCGACATCGCTCAGTTCAACACAGGGTATGCAGCTTCAATGAGCACTACGAATACTCGCATCACGCGAGGCGCCCCCTCCGCCGGTGGCACGGGCGCCGCCGCTAGCGGCGACGCGATCGTCGTCGAAAACCTCGTCAAAGCCTATGGGTCCACGGTCGCTGTCGGTGGGCTCTCGTTCAGTGTCAAGCCGGGCGAGATCTTCGCGCTGCTGGGACCGAATGGCGCGGGCAAGACCACGACTGTCGAGATTCTGGAAGGGTATCGGGTCGCCGATAGCGGCGGCGCGCGCGTGCTGGGGCTGGACCCTCGCCGCGACGCGACGCGGCTCAGGCCACGCGTCGGCGTCATGCTCCAGCAGGATGGCCTCTATCAGACGCTGCGGGCGCGCGAGATTCTCAATCTCTACGCCAGCTTCTATGCCGATCCCGAAGACCCGCGGGAGCTGATGGAGCGCGTCGGCCTGACGAGCGTGGCGGGCACGCGCTTTCGCCAGCTCTCCGGCGGCCAGAAGCGGCGGCTGGCGCTGGCCGTAGCGATCGTCGGCAAGCCGCAGCTGCTATTTCTGGATGAGCCGACAACAGGCATGGACCCGCAAGCGCGCCGCGCCACCTGGGACATCATCCAGCAGCAGCAGGCGCGCGGCGTCACGATCCTGCTGACGACGCATTTCATGGACGAGGCCGAGCGGCTGGCCAACCGCATCGCCATCATCGATGGCGGCAAGCTGATCGCGCTCGACACGCCAGTCGCGCTGACCACGAGCCAATCCACCACAGGCACAGAGGTGCGCTTCCGCGCGTGGCCCGGGTTGGACCTCGCAGCGCTGGGGCGCCTCAGCTTCGTGCGCGCGGTTCGCGAGGAGTCGCCTGGCGTCTACGCGCTCGATACCGGTGAGCCGCGCGAGCTTCTCGTGCAGCTAGCCACGTTACTGCGTGACACCGGCGCGGATCTGACTGAGCTGCGCATTGGCCGCTCGTCGCTCGAAGACGTGTTCATTCGCTTGACTGGTAAGGAGATGCGCGAGTGAGCGCCCAGATGACCTCTTCCGCACCCGCACAGCCGACCGCGAGCGCCAGTGGCGCGGCGCCCTTCTGGCGTGCTGTTTCCGCGCAGACACGCGCCGAATTGATGATGACGCTGCGACGCGGCGAGAGCCTGCTGATCACCGTCTTCATTCCAATTGTCCTGCTGATCTTCTTCGCCTCGCTCAAGGTGGGCGGGGTCGGCGTCAACTTCCTCGTGCCAGGCGTCATGGCGCTCGCGCTGATGTCCACGGGCATGGTCAGCTTGAGCATCGCCACAGGCTACGAGCGCTACTATGGCGTGCTCAAGCGCCTGGGCGCCTCGCCACTCTCGCGCGGCGGCCTGATTCTGGCGAAGACGCTCTCGGTGCTGGCCATCGAGATCGCGCAGACCATTCTGCTGGCGCTGCTGGCGTTCTTCTTCTTCAATTGGCGGCCCACTGGCTCATTGCTGCTGTTTGTCGTCGTCTTCCTGCTAGGAACTACGACCTTCAGCGGGCTGGGCATGCTGATGGCCGGCGCGCTGCGCGCCGAGGCGACGCTGGCCGGAGCGAACGGCCTCTACCTGCTCTTCGTTCTGATTGGCGGGACTGTTCTGCCTATCAGCGCGCTGCCCGGCTTCCTTCAGCCAGTAGCCTACGCGCTGCCCGCCGCCGCGCTCTCCGACGCGATCTACGGCGCGACCAACGCGGGCGCGTTCCACGCCTGGAGCCTGATCTCGCTGATCGTGTGGGGCGTCATCTTCCTCGGCGCGGCGGCCTTCACCTTCCACTGGGAGTAAGCGACAGCGGCTCTTCAGGCATCAATGACCGCATCCTCAGCATTCGCCATATGGCGCGAAGACTGAGGATGCGGTCATTTTCGCGCGCATCCCCGCGAGATGTGAAACGACTGAGCATCTTACCCGTTCCTACATACATAGATGTGTGGTCCGCGCGTCAGGGCGCGCAGCGGGAAGGGAATGGCGCCAGATGGATGCTGTGGCGAAGGAGCAGTGGGCGCTCGCCCTGCTGACGGCACGATTCGATTGCGCGCAGCAGAAATTCTTCCAGGCGGAGTATCAGCGTCACCGGCGCAGTCCGGCTGTGGCGCTGGCGCTCTGCCTGACGCTCGGCGCATTCGGCGCGCACGAATTCTATCTGGGCAGGCTGGTCAGCGGCGCGCTGCGTCTGCTCTTCTGCTGGACACTGATCCCGCTGGGGCTGGCGCTGGCCGAGGCGCTCTACATCACGCGGCGTGTCCGCGCGGAGAATGCCCGCATGGCCCGCACGCTCGCTGAGATTACAGACGAGACCTTCGCCGCCGCACGCATGGATAGCTCCTGGCAGCTTCCAGCCGCGCGCACCCTTGCGCCGCTGCCACCAACACAGTGGCGCCGTGACACACCGCCGACCGCGCCTCTCGCGGAGGAGCGCATCGCCGAAACCGCGCCTGCCGCCTCAGCCGCTCCCTCGGCCCCAATGGTCGCGCCGCACGCCTCCATCAGCGCCTCCATCAGCGCCTCGGCGGCCACGCCTCCTGAGTCCCCCGAGTCCCCCGAGTCCCCCGAGTCCTCTGAATACGTCAAACCCGCTTCCTCGGCGCCCACCCCACCGACGCCGACAACATCTAGCGCCTGCCCCTCCGACACCTCGCGGCGCGCGTGGGCAAGGCGCGGCCCCTCGCTCGATGCGCTGCTTTCGGACACGACGCCAGACGAGCGCGCAACGGCAACCATGCCAGTCCGCGATCCCCTTGCGCTTGCCGCTGCGCCGCTGCCAGGATCTGAGTTCCCGCTCGCGCGCGACTACGCGAAAATGATGGCTACGGTTGAGCCTCCGGCTGCTATAATGGCCGCTGAGCCTGTGTGTGACGCTGAGCCTGTGTGTGACGCTGAGCCTGTGCGCGACGCCGATATCGTAGTAGCGCCGGCGCCGCGCATCCAGCGCATCATCGTACGCAAGGTGGCGATGCTAGGCGATCAGCGCATCGCTGAGGCGCGGGCGTCGCGTGAGGTCATCCTCAGCGGGACTGAGCGCGAGGTCGAGGCAAGCATCGAAGCGGCGACCGCTGATGCGCGAGCAGAGGCGATGCGCTTGCTGGCGACACTGGTCGAGCCAGAGACACTGGCGCTGGCGTCGGGGGCCTGAAGCGCGCCGCTCGTCATACCATCAGGGCAATGATGGGGGAGGGATAGCCCTCCGCCTGGGGGATGCTGCGCGCTGGCGCGCCACTCGCCGAACGCTTGGGGGAGATGTGTGGAGAAGTCCATCTGGTTACGCTGGGTCAATGTGCTGTTGCTGGGGATTCCCATTGTGTTGCTACGTGGTCGGCTCGGCCTGGAGGAAGGCCCATTGCTCGCTGTCCTCGCGGCGCTGAGCCTGATTCCGCTGTCCGGCTTCCTCGAAAGCGCTGTCGAAGAACTGGAGGAGCTGCTCGGCGAGTTCCTCGGCGGCTTTCTCCACATGACCTTCGGCAACGTCGCGGAGCTGACCATCGCGCTTTCACTCCTGCTGCAACAGACGCCTGGTGAGACGAGTGGCTCACAAATCGTGCTCGGGTCCATCGCGGGCGTCATCATCCGCAACTCGCTGCTGGGGCTGGGCGTCGCCACCGTCTTCGGCGCGTTGAAGAACGGACGCATGGCTTTCAACGCTGACCGCGCGGGACAATACTCCACGATCTTCGCATTGGCGGTCATCGGCCTGTGCCTGCCAACACTGGCGAGCTACCTGGCGCAGGCGAACAACCCCGGCGCTGGCGACGCGCTGCCATCACTGCTCGTCTTCCAGCATTACTCGCTGAGCTTTCTGGTCTCACTCGTGCTCATCGGCAGCTATCTGGCCTATACTCTCTTCGCCATTTTCCGCGTGCGCGATGGCGTGGACCTGGTGGAGCAAAGTGTGCAGCGGCGACTGGAGCGCGCACGCCAACGCATCAACCGTCGCGCCGGTCGGCCAGCCCCTGCGCCCGTGGCCGTGGCCGTAGCGGCGCGCTCACAGGCCGCTGGCGCGAGCGGAGTTGGCGCCATTGACGACTACGACAGCAACCTGTTGGGTGTCAGCCCAGCGGATCCGGCGCCGGGCATGCAGGCGCTATTCCAGCAGGAGCGCGAGCAGGCTGAATATGAGCTGACCGAGCGAGTCGAGCGCGCGACGCCAAAGCGCACCGCGAAAGCCCAATATGCTGAGATCAAGCGGCAGGAGCGCCGCGCGCGAGCGGCTGAGCGGGCCGAGGGGCGCGCTGAAGGTGGCGAGAAAGAGGGTGCGCTGGCGCTGCGGCATCCCGTCCTGCGCGGACTGATCGCGCTGGTCGTGCTGGGCGTGGCGGCGCTCGGTGTGGTCTATATGTCTGAGGCGTTCGCGGGGTCTGTCGAGCTCCTGGCGCGCGAGAACGAGAAGTTCGTCAACCCGTTCTTCGTCGGCCTGATCATCATCCCCGTCGTCGGCGGACTGGTCGAGATGTATGGCACGACGGGAATGGCCCAGCGCAATCTGATGGAAGTGGTCATGGGCGTGACCGCTGGCGCCTCGATCCAGATGATTCTGGTTGTCGTGCCGATTCTGGTGATCGTCGGCCACTACACCAACCACCCGCTGCTGCTGATCTTCGCGCCGCTGGAGGTCGTCATCTTTGGCGCGGCGACGTTCCTGTTCATGCTGCTGACCCGCGACGGAGAGTCCACGATCCTTGAAGGGGTGCAGCTCTGTTCGCTGTGGGCGCTGCTGGCGGCGACCGCATACTTCCTGCCGCCGCAATTCGCGGGGTGAGCGGCCACGCGCTATCGTCTCGCCTGTATCTCGCCTGTATCATGCCTGTAGCATGCGGAACGATAGCGCGCGGTATCCGCATAGCGTCTATGCGCCGGGCTCACCCGACTCGCCGGACTGTGGCGTGCTCTCCGGTGGCATGGGTGTCAGGCCGAGCAGCGCGCGATCGGCGTCGTTCGCATTGTTCTCGACCAGGGCGTCGAGCGCGCGCGCGAGCTCCGTATCATTTCCTTTGTTGGCGGCAGGTCCCACCTGCGTGATCCACGCGAGCAGCTCCTGTCGCCCTCGGAATGACCCCTGCACTTCATCCAACGCGAAGCTCCCCGGCAGCTTATAGGCTCCGGAGGCCGACGCCTCCGCCTCTTCCTCGCGCCACTCTCCCGCCTCGGTGGCGAGGACAGCCAGAGCCTCTTCCATCGCCGCTCGCCAGCCGCGCAAGAACGCTTCACGCTCCTGTTGTGTCGCCATAACAGCTATCTCCTTTGGCGCGCCGTGAGAATGCGGCGCGCCACAGATATCGCGGATGCCGGGCGCCTGGTGGGAACGCGCCCGCTCATGGTTCCAGCGCCCATAGGGTATCAGATTTCGCCCGGCTGTGCCAGAGCGTTATGGATCGACACTGACCGCATGACGCCGTGGCGCTCCAAGCGTGGATGGGGCTGGCGCCGATCTTGCCACGTCGCGATGTGTCACAGCGCGTACTATCCTTCAGCCTGACGGCCGTGAGCCGGATGGGAGAAGAGGCCGCGCGCGTCCGCTCACGACGAGGTAGAGACATGTCGCTGACGCCGCTTCCCACGTATGCGCAACTCGAGCCAGTAGGCCAGTGCAACTTGCGCTGCCAGATGTGCGCGATCCAGTTCCGCGAGGATGGGCCGCCGTTTGGTGGGCTCGCGTTTATGCCTTTTGAGCGATTCGTCCAGACACTCGATGCGCTGCCAGGGCTACAGGAGCTTCACTTGCAGGGGCTGGGCGAGCCCATGATGCATCCCCACTTCTTCGACATGGTCGCCTTCGCCGCCGCACGCGGCATTCGCGTTACGACCAACACTAATGCGACGCTCCTCAACCAGCGCCGAGCCGAGCGCTGCGTGACGAGCGGCCTTGACTGTCTGCATGTCTCGCTCGATGGCGCCAGCGCGGCGACCTATGAGCGCATCCGCGTGCGAGCGCACTTCGACCGGGTGACGGCGAATGTGGAGCGCCTGCTGGAGACACGGGCGCGGCGCGGCGCGACGACGCCACGCCTGCGGCTGGTGATGGTCATCATGCGGCAGAATCTGGATGAGCTGCCTGACCTGGTGCGACTGGCGCATCGCTGGCAGGTGGAGGGAATGTTCGTGCAACACCTCTGCCATGACTTCGGCGAATCGAGCCTGCCGACCCGCTACCGCCCGATGCGCGCCTTTGTGGACGAGCAGACCCTGCTCCATGCGGAGGAGCGCCATGTGGAATCCACCTTCGCTGAAGCGCGCGAGGTGGCGCAAGCGCTCGGCGTGGACCTGCGCCTGCCGCGTCCGCGTCCACGCATCCATCCAGCCGGAACGCCGGGACGCCAGCGATGCGACTGGCCGTGGCGCGGCGCCTACATCAGCTATGACGGTCGCGCTATGCCCTGCTGCATGGTCTCGACGCCCGACCGCATCAACTTCGGCGCCACCGACGAGCGGAGCTTCGCGGACATCTGGAACAGCCCGGACTACGAGACGTTTCGCGAGCGGCTGGCCTCGGATGATCCGCCAGAAATCTGCCGCTCATGCGCGGTCTACGCGGGCATGTTCTGAAATGGCGGCGCCAAACGACATCATGAGCAAAGCGCTAACAAAGCGCTTTAGAGTGTCCTGAGAGTGTCCTGAGAGGATGCGCATGGCGAGCGTTGATGTGCTGATCGCGACTTACAATCGGCCAGAGTCCCTCGTAATGACTCTGGCGGGCGTGGCGAGCCAGACGTGGCGCGACCTGCGGGTGATCATCGCCGACCAGAGCGAAGATCCGGTAGGCGAGCGGCAGACCATCCTGACGCTGCGCCGGGTGATCGAGGCGCGCGGCGGCGCCATCGAGTGGCACGCGCGTCCGCAGGTTCACGGTATCGCTGAGCAGCGCAATTTCCTGCTGGAACGGGCGAGCGCCGATGCGGTTCTCTACCTCGATGATGACGTGCTGATGGAGCCGCCGGTCGTCGAGCGATTGCTGGAGACATTGCGCGCCGAGGATTGCGGCTTCGTGGGGGCGTTTCCCGCGGGCCTGTCGCATCGTGACGATGTGCGCCCCGAGCAACAGGTTATCCAGGCATGGGAGGGTCCGGTACGGCCCGAGGTCGTGGAGCCGGGGTCGCTGGAATGGGAGCGCTGGCAGCTACACCGCGCCGCGAACATCTATCACGCCGCACAGCGACTGGCTCCCGGCGAGCGCATCCGCTACAAGGTCGCCTGGGTCGCGTCGTGCATCCTCTATGATCGCGCGAAGCTGCTGGCAGTGGGCGGCTTCTCCTTCTGGGAGCGGCTGCCGCGCTACCACTCGGGTGAGGAGGTTCTCGTGCAGAACCTGCTGATGCGGCGCTGGGGCGGCTGTGGCATCCTGCCCGCCGACACATACTACTCGCAGGTTCCGACGACCGTGCTCAACGCGCGTGGCTCGGTGGATGGTCATGCGCTCGACCTGCTGCCCGAGATGGTCGCGCGCTACGTCGAGCCATTCTCCAATCATACAGCGAATCATTCGATGGATTGCGGCGAGTCCGGTGTGACGCTGGAGACGACGCCAGAGGAGCCGCCTGTTGAGGCAAGGTAGGACGCCATGCCAGATGAGAACCTCTACGGCGACCCGCGTATGCCGGGTCTGCTTCACCGGCTGCCGGAGCCGCCACGCAAGGTAGCGTTGTTGCGGGCTTCACGCATTGGCGACTTCCTCTGCGCGACGCCAGCCTTTCGCGCCCTGCGCGCGGCGCTGCCTGAGGCTGACATCACGATGATCACACTGCCCCTGTTGCGCGGCCTCGTCGCGCGGTCGCACTACCTCGACCGCTACGCCGCATTCCCCGGATTCCCAGGCATCGCCGAGCAGATCTTCGACGCCCGCCGCGCCGTGGAGTTCTTTCGCGAGATGCAGCGGGAGCGCTTCGATCTGGCGATTCAGATGCAAGGGTCAGGCGTCTACTCCAACCCCTTTACACTGATGTTGGGAGCGCGCACGACCGCTGGGTTCATCCGAGACTCCGACGGGCCGGGGCTGCTGGATGCGACGCTGCCGATCGCCGAGCGCGGCCTTGAGACGCAGCGTGTCCTGGCGCTCACCACGTTTCTGGGCGCGCCGCCGCAGGGTGTGGAAACTCGGTTTCCACTTTGGCGTGAGGACCACGCTGAAGCGTCGGCCTTGCTGACGGACGCGGAGCCACCGTTGCTGGGGCTGCATGCTGGCGCGCGTGATCTGGCCCGCCGCTGGCCGCCAGAGCGGTTCGCGGCGGTAGGCGCGGCGCTTTACGCGCGCTACGGTGGCGCGCTGGTCTTGCTAGGCGACGCCGAAACAGTACCAGCCTCGACACGCATTGCTGAGCGCCTCGCTCATGAGCGCGTCCCTTGCCTCGATCTGACTGGGCGAACGAGCCTGCCGACGCTCGGCGCGGTCATCGCGCGCCTGGCGCTGCTGGTCACGAACGACTCCGGACCAGCGCACATCGCTTACGCGCTCGAGGCTCCGTCCGTCACGATCGTTGGAGGCGTGAATCCGGAGGCCTATGCGCCACCAGCGCAAGGGCCGCACTGGCTTGCGCTCCATGACGTGCCATGCCGACCAAGCGCCGGCCTGACATGCCAGTCTTGCGCCTACAACTATGCTTGTCTCGATGGCGTCAGCGTCGCGCAGGTTCTGTCACTGGCCGAGCGGGCGATGTGCGCTTCCAGTGGTGACCTCGCCAGGCATGCGGCAGCGCGCTGAGCGTACGCCACGTCTCCTCCCACCAGCCGTTTCGCGCCGCATCGCATAGAATACATCGCAGACGATGTGGCATGCGCCAGCGGAAGAGACGGCGATGAGCGAATCGATTCCCCAACCGATCCCCCAGTCTGATGAGGTCGAGGCAACGACGCTGGCGTGGCGTGGCCGCGACCTGGCGATCATTCCACCCGCCGCGCTGGCCGGGCTGGATGACGCGGCGCTGATCCGCGCGCTGCTGGGACCGCAGGCGGCGCAGCGGCTCGGCGTGCGTCTGCGCCGCGACCGACGCGGCCACTTCCTGCGCTTCCGTCCTATTGAGTTCGCGGAGGTCAAGGAGGCGCTCCTGGCCTGGGGCGCGTATCCGCCGCTGGAAGTGGGCTTCGATGAGCGGCCCGCGCTACCCTTCACGCCGCGCCTCACGCTCGACCCACGCCCATACCAGGAGGAGGCGCTGACCGCGTGGCGCGCCGCTGGTGGCCGTGGGCTGGTCATCCTGCCAACGGGCGCGGGCAAGACGTTTCTCGGCGCGCTCACCATCGCTGACGCTGGTCTATGGACGCTGGTAGTCGTGCCGACGATTGACTTGCTGGGGCAGTGGCGGCGCGCGCTGACGGAGACACTGGACGCGCCCCCCGAGGCCATCGGCGTCTTTGGCGGTGGCGATCACGACATCGCCCCCATCACCATCATCACCTATGAGTCGGCGCAGCTACGGCCCGACGTCTTGCGCCACTTCGGCCTGCTGATCTTCGATGAATGCCACCACCTGCCCGCGCCTTCCTATCGACAGATCGCGGAAGGCGCCTTCACGCCGCTGCGGCTGGGCCTGAGCGCGACACCCGAGCGCGCCGACCAGGAGCATCTGGCGCTGGAGCGGCTTATCGGCCCCGAGGTCTATCGCCGCCACCCTGAGGAGCTGGCCGCCGCACGCTACCTCGCCGATTATACCGTCGAGCATCTGGCGGTGACGCTCTCCGACGCGGACCGCGCACGCTACGACGCCGCACGCGCGACCTATCGCGGCTTCATCGCGCGGCGGCGGCTGTCGATCACCTCGCCCGCCGACTTCCAGCGCAAGGTGCTGTGGGCCGGCGCCCGCGATCCCGAGGCGCGGGAGGCGATGCTGGCGTGGCGCGAGTCGCGCTCGCTTGCGCTCAATGCGCCCGCCAAGCTGACGCGCCTCGAAGAGATCTTCGCGCGGCATCGCGATGAGCGCGTGCTGGTCTTCAGCGAATACAATCACCTGGTCGCCGAGGTCAGCGAGCGTTTCGCCATTCCACAGATCACACACCGGACAGCCGCTGAGGAGCGCCGAATGATTCTGGAGGGTTTTCGGACGGGCCGCTTCACCAAGCTCGTGACCGGCCGCGTGCTCAACGAAGGCGTGGACATCCCAGATTGTGGCGTCGCGGTCATCGTCAGCGGCAACGCGACGCGCCGCGAGTACATCCAGCGGCTGGGCCGCGTGCTAAGGCCCAAGGCGACCCGCGCCACCCTCTACGAGCTGGTCACGGAGGGCACGACCGAGGAAGACGTCGCTGAGCGGCGCAGCGGGCAGGGCGTGCGGCGCTCGCGCGCTGGAGGGTGATCGGCGCCCGCTCGCCATTCAGGCGCTACTGGAGGACCACACACGCATGCGACTAGCGCTGGCCGATGTGCCGAAGAGCTTCTCACGACGCGACGGCCGCGTCTACCTTGCGCCGCGCCTGCTGCGTCCGCGCGACCTGCGGGCGGAACTGGCTGCCCTGATCGCGCTCTACGAGGACTCGCTTGGCATGCGGCAAGCCGACTTTCCCGGCGATCGCCCCGCTGAGCTGGTCGGCGACTATCGGCTGGCGCGCAGCCTGACCATCTGCCTGAGCGAGTGGTATAGCTGGCAGGGCGCGGCGTGGCCCAGCGCAGCGAACGAGGCTGAGGCCGACGCGCTGACCCAGCATGGCGTCACATCGCCAACGGAGCTGCGGCTGGCGCTCTACGACTTTGCGCAGACCACAGCGGGCGGCTACCTGCCCAGCGCCGAGCGCGACATGCGCCTCAACGCCTTCGCGGCGAGCCTGGCGATCTCACGCGCCACCCTCGACGCGCTGCTCCGGCTGGATGACGAGCGCGAGGGCCGATTGCAGCGTGTGGCTGACGCTGCGCCAGACGCTGCGGAGCTGGCGGCGCGCTACAATCAGCGAGCAGTCGAGGCGCTGTTGATAAACGCCTCGCAGGTAGAGTGGCGCGTCGAGCCGGAAGCGGCGCAGGGCTTTGGCGGTGGTCTTGGCACGGTGGTCAAACGGGTATGCTTTCTCGCGCGGCGCATGGGTGTCAACTATGATGTCGCCTTTGAGTATGGCTTTCCTGATCTCGCGGAGCCCCGACATGAGCCACAGTATGAGCGTAGCGCGCTGGTAGCGGAGCGACGCGCCACCTACGCCCAGCCTGGCCCGCGCTCGCTCGATGCGGCGGGACTGCCGATCATCATCACCCTCTATGGTCCGCAGGAGCTGATGGGCGCGCCCAACCAGTATGGCGAGCGGCTGGCGCGGCTCTGTCGCGCGCTGCTCGGCTACCGGCGCGACGCCAGCGCTGGCGCCCTGCGCGAGGCGCTGAGCGGCTGGGCGACCGTCTATCTGCGCGGGAATCCGTTCACGTTCACGCTCGATGATCGCCTGCTGCGACTGCTGCGCGCGGAGACCATGGCCGATGAGTCAGACGCCATCGCCAGCGATGTCGCCTTCGATTCGCAGCTGGAGCGGCGCCTCTACGAGGACTTCACCGCGCTGGAGCGGGCGGGCGAGGCGGCGGGCTGGCGGCTGGAGCGCGAGCCGGAGCCACTGCTCTTCGGTCAGACGATCCTCGTGCCAGACTTCGCGCTGTCCCGCGACCAGCGCCGCATCTATCTAGAGGTGGCAGGCTACTGGCGACCCGGCTACCGCGAGCGCAAGGCGCGCAAGCTGCTCGACCTCGACGGCGCGCTGCCTCTGGTGGTGGCGGCGCCCGAAGACGCGCGTGAAGCGTTTGGCGCGCTGGAGCAACGCTACCCCTTTCTCTGGTATCACCATGAGCGCTTGAGCGCCCCGGCTCTGCTTGCGACACTGCTGCGGGCCTACGATGACTATCCCGCACGTCTGGCGGCGCTCGATCTGTCGCGCGTGCTTGGCGAGGTGACGCGGCGTGGGCGCATCAGTCCCGTCGAGGCGCAGGCCGCCCTCCATAGCTACACTCGCGACGAGCTGGCGCGGACGGTCAGCGCGCTCTCAACTGAGGCGCATGCCCAGAATACGTCCGCTCCGGAGTGGGTGGACGGGCTTGGCCTCTGCTCACCGGCATGGCTCGATGCCCTGGCCGCCACGGCGCGCGCGCAGGTGGAGGCGGCAGGTGGACGTCTGCCACTGGCGGCGCTGGGGAGCGCGCCGGAGAGTCAGCTCACCGGGATGGCCGAAGCGACGCTGGCGGCGCTGGCTGAGCGCGCCGGGCTGCTCGTCTCGCGGGCGTCGCTCTTCGCCGCTGAGGCGCTGACGCCTGAGCGCGCCGAGACCGACGCAGCGCGGGAGCCAACCGCGGAGGGCGCTGACGCAGGCGAGCGCGGCCCCGACCGCTCCGCGCGGATCTCGCGTCGGGCGCAACCGCGCAAGGGCGTGAGGCGTACTACTTCTGGCGTAACATGGAGCGCGCCGACAATGTTTCCGCCTGGGTTGGCGAGCGGCGAAAGCCCTGATGATCCCTCCACGCCGCCCCAGGCCGACGAATAAATCCGCAACTATGCGCAACAATCCAGTCAGCCCACTCAGCGATCGGGTCCCGGGAGGCATGTGTCATGGCCGACAATGGCGAGCGAACAGGCGACAAGAATGATCTGCGTACAGAAGGCGCTCTGCCCGAACCTGTGGACCTGAACGCCCGGCGCGAGCAGCGGCAGCTAGCCCAGACACCTGATGATCCGTTTCAGGCGGCGTATGATGACCTCTCTGATGAGCTAGAGCGCCAGGCCAGAGAGATGGTGCGGCTCTTCCGCGAGAACGTAGGGGAGTTGGGCGACCGCGTGCGCCAGGCGGCGGAGCATGCCGCGACCCTCTGGAACGAGGCCGCTGAAGCGCCAGCCGCGCCAGCCACAAACGACCCCCACCCGCATGAGCTACGCGCCCGCGCGTTGATGCGGCGCTGGGTCAAGCGCGACTTCCTCGTTGATCCCGACCTGCCCACCGCGATGTCACACATTGCGTTGAAGGACGCCGACGTCTGGCGCGTGGACTTGCGTGAGCGCGGCGAGTCGCGCAGCTTGACTGACGCCACCGAGCCCTACACCGGAACGCAACCGCCCGCGCCCAGCGCCATCCTGCCTGTGTGGGACTACACCTTCCCATCTGCGCCAGAGATCGAGGCTGGCGAGCGACGTGAGCCGATTCCCGGCTCCGCGCTGCGCGGCGCGTGCGAGCGCTGCCACGGCTCAGGCCATCGCGCCTGCTCGCATTGCGAGGGCAGGGGCATGACACTCTGTCCGGAGTGTCATGGGCGTGGCAGCAAGGTTTGCCCGCGCTGCCGTGGACGTGGACGCATCGCTGATCCCGCCGCCGAGCGCCAGGCGCGCGCGACCAAGAGCTATATGCAGGTGCACGCCGAGCGGTTCGCACAGAACGCCGTTGAGCGGCTGGCCGACCTCTCCGAGCGCTTGCGCCAGGACTACGGCGCGCCGCTGCCGCCCTCTGGCGACTGGGCTCCAATGGCTCCAGCCTCCGGCAAGACCATCGCCTGCCCTGACTGTGTGAATGGCGAATTGCCCTGTGTCTGCAATAATGGCAAGGTCGTCTGTTCGGTCTGCCACGGCACGCAGTATGAGCCGTGCCCGTCCTGCGCTGGCTCAGGCCAGGTCATTCGCCAGCGCCAGATTGTGCGCCGCTTCGACACACGCATCCGCTCGCGGGTGCTGCCGCCGACAGACCCCGAGGCGGCTAGCTGGGTGACCGATCAGATGCTGCAGCGCAGCGCCGGTGAGCAGGTCTGGGAGGGCTCCGAGTCCGAGCTGAACGGTTCAGCTCCCAGCGGCGTGCCAGAGCGTGTCTGGACGGAGGCGCTGGCGCTGAAGCGCGCCTACGATGGACGCTCTCCCGAAGCGCAAGTGGCCGCTGCCACCGAGGCTGCGACATCTACGACTCCAGGCGCGGGCGAACGACGCATTCTGTGGCGGCGGCTCCGGCTCGTGCGCACACCCGTCACACGCATCGAGTATGGCTTCGCGGGGCGCACGTATGAAGCGATCGCGGTGGGTCGCACGGGCGAGGAACGTTTTTGGGCCGAGACCTTCCCACCGCGCTGGAACCGCGTCAGCCGCTTCTTCCAGGCAGTCGCACGCGACATCGCCGGAGAGAGTGGACGACGCGCCAGTGGTGGACCGACGCCGCGCCTCAATGGCGACCGCGACCGCACGCGCATCCGCATCATCGAGGAGCCAGCCGATCCGCCAACGACCACAGATGCGCCGATCGACGAGGTCTGAGCGCGGGCGCAAGCGTGGGAATAAGAGGTTGTCGGCGTGATACACTGCGCATGTGACCGAACAGCAAGCGCAAACTACAACCAGCCAACAAAGCGCCGAAAATGATGGCCAACAAGGCTCTGCGCCCATGACAGAAGACGCCAGCAGGCGTGCGCACGTTCAGTCGGCGCTGCTGGCGTGGTATGCGCGCGAGGGCCGCGCCGGCCTGCCGTGGCGCGCCACCCACGACCCCTATGCCATCCTCGTCTCTGAGGTCATGCTGCAACAAACGCAGGTCGAGCGAGTCATCCCGAAGTATCTGGCCTTTCTAGAGCGCTTCCCGACACTGGAGGCGCTCGCCGAGGCGCCAACCGCGGACGTCATCCGCGAGTGGGCCGGGCTAGGCTACAACATGCGCGCCGTGCGCCTGCAAGAGATCGCGCGACAAGCGCAGCGCGAGTATGGCGGGCGGCTTCCTGAGTCGCTCGATGATCTGCTGCGGCTCAAGGGGGTGGGACGCTACACGGCCGGCGCGGTGGCCGCCTTCGCCTTCGAGGCGCAGGTCGCTACAGTGGATACCAATATCCGCCGCACGCTCTGGCGCGTCTTTCGCGGTATCGAGCCGACGGTGTGGCCCACGGGCGAATCGGCGACACGCGACGTGCTGAAGCTGGCCGAGTGGGCGCTGCCGGAGGGCCGCGCATACGACTGGCAGCAGGCGCTGATGGACCTCGGCGCGACCGTCTGCGTGGCGCGGCGGCCCGCCTGCGAGCGCTGCCCGCTCACGGAGAGCTGCGCGGCCTGGGCGGAGGTTAGCGAGGTGACGCTCTTTCCGTCGGGCGAGGCGTTGGCCCGTCTGCGCGACGACCGCGCCGCGTCAACAGAATCAACAGAAGCCGCGCCCGCCACGCTGGTGGCGGAGTCGGCGGCGCCATACGCCGCGAGCCGCGCTCGCAAGCGGGCGCAGCCATTCACCAGCACGACCCGCTACGCGCGCGGCCGCATCATCGCCGCGCTGCGGGCGTTGGAGCCGGGAGCGTCGCTGCGCCTGAGCGCGCTGGGGCCGCTTGCCAGGCCGACATTCACGGCGGACGACTTGCCCTGGCTGCGCGAGTTGGTGGAGGGGCTGGCCCGTGATGGCCTGGCGCGCCTCGCCACTGATCCAGTCGCGCCAGATGACGAGCCGCGCATCTCGCTGCCGTGACCACAGGAGCGGGACGAGCGGGACGAGCGGGACGAGCGGGACGAGCAGGACGAGCGGGACGAGCGGGACGAGCCGACAGCGCGCGGCGCCACACGGCGCCACACAGAGAGGGGCGGTATCTATGACTGAACAGCGCGATCAACGCGCCAGCGCCTCTACGCCGATCACAGGGGCGGCCCCGGGTGAGCGGGCGGCGTCGCTGACTCTGGGCGAGGCGCAGCGGGCGGTGGATGCGTCGATTCTGGCGTTAGGTGGCTATTGGCCCCCGCTGGCGAACCTCGCGCGCCTCTTCGAGGAGTGCGGCGAGCTAGCCCGGGCCGTCAACCAGGCGGATGGGCCGAAGCAGGTGAAGGCGCGCGAGGCGCAGAGCGAGACGCGCGAGGAGCTGGGCGACACACTCTATACGCTGCTCGCGCTGGCGAACAGCCTCGGCCTCGATGCGGAGGACGCCCTGCGCGCCGCGCTCGACAAGACCGCGCGGCGAGTCCAGGCGCCATCACCCACGACCGCAGAGGCGCCGCAGCCGTCGGCCAGCGCGCCCTACGAGACGGACTTGTGAGACGGCAAGGCTGATGCGAGAGAGAGGGAAAGAGACGAGCCGATGAGCGACGAGACCAAGGCGCCAGCCACTCCAGGCGCGCAGATAGATGAGCGCATGCTCAATGATAGCAGCGGCTATCAGGCATGCTTTGGCTGCGGCGAGCGCAATCTGAATGGCTTGCGGCTCGTTTTCAGGGTCGAGGGCGATGAGATCGTCGCCGAATTCACGCCCGATGAGCGCTTTCAGGGCTTCCCCGGCGTGCTACACGGTGGCGTGCTCGCGACGATGCTCGACGAGACCCTGAGCCGCGCCGCCGTCTATGCGGGCAAGTGGATGATGACCGCGCGACTGGAGATTCGCTACCGCAGAGCGGCGCCCGTTGGGCAGACACTGCGCATCTCGGCGCGGCCCACGCAGGTGCGCTCGCGTCTCGTCTCGGCGCGTGGCGCGGTACGACTTGCCAGCGATCCAGACGTCATCTTCGCTGAGGCGGAAGGTGTCTTTATGCCAATCGCCGCCGACTATGAGCGCGAGATGGTGAGCGAGCGCCCAGAGCTGGCGGACTTTTTTCAGCGCTCATCGAGTTAGAGCGTGAGTGAATCGCACGTGAGAGAGAGGTGTTGCGAGCTATGGCGACTGACTTTATTCCACATGACACTCCCCCCGCCATTGAGCGCGTCGAGATTGGGCCGGATTCCATCCCCGCGCTGGTCATTCAACCAAGAGGCGCCCTGCGCGACCACAGCCTGCCCGCTGTGCTGATTCAACACGGCTACGGCGCGGAGAAAGCCGACCTGTTGCCACTCGCCAGCTACCTCGTCGCACACGGCTTCATTACGCTGCTGCCCGACGCCTGGGGCCACGGCGAGCGTTTTCCCGCGAGCGGTCCCAACTGGATGACCCAGATCTCGGCGGATTATTTCATGGAGGTCGTGCGCCATACGGTCGATGACATGCGAACATCTTTTGACTATCTGCGCGACATCCCTAGCGTCAACGGCGACAACGTGCTGGCGGGCGGCTTCTCGATGGGCGCTATCGCCGCGCTCGTGTACGGGACGGAGGATGAGCGCGTGGCGGGCGTCATCGCCGCATCTGGCTCGCCGCTGACCGACCTGCTGCCCGTGCGGCTATTTGGCTCCGCGGCGCCCAGCCCTGAGACGGAGGCCTGGGCGCGCGCGCACGACGCCGCTAACAACATCACGAAGTTGGCTCCCAAGCCACTGTTGATTCAACACGGGCGTGCGGATGACATGGTGCCGGTCTCAGGCGCGCAGCGCCTCTATGAAGCGGCCAGACCTCACTATGAACAGCGTCCCGAGCGACTCAAGCTGATGCTCTATCCGCATACGCACATGGTTTCGGAGCAGCAGATGCAAGACGCCGTGAACTGGGTCGCGGAGTTCTTCGCGCCCGCGCCACAGCTACAGGACTGAGCACTCCGCTGATGCGCTGCTGATGCGCTGCTGATGCGCTGCTGATCTAATATGCGAGAAACACTGAGTCAGCGTGCGCTCGGCGCAGGCGCGCCTCATTGCGTCCGAGGCTCCCTCGTTTCTCACGGCAGAGGAGGCAAGAGGTGAGGGCGCATCTTGCGCTATGCGCTGGCTTCCAGGCGACGCTGTTCCTGCGGCGCGTCGCGTCGCGTCTCTTGGCGTCTCTTGCGGTAGCGTCAGGCGGTATGATATACTCCCCGCGTAAGGGCGAGCGCGCGACATAGGTTTCTCGATAGGTCTCTCGGCTAAGGTCTGGGAGCGGGCGACGCGCTTACAAGCAGGTTCATCTTCGGGGTGTAGCGCAGGTGGCTAGCGCGCAGCGTTCGGGACGCTGAGGTCGGAGGTTCAAGTCCTCTCACCCCGACCAGGACCGTCAGGCGGCGAATCGGCAACGATTCACTTGCCCGACGGATCTCGTTGAGGAGCACGCCATGCTGGCGATGGATAGGCGTAACGCGGGAGCGATACAATCGCGTCCCTGCGCCACCATCCGGCAAGGCGTGCTCCTTTTTGCATGTCTTCCACCAACCTCATTCGTATGCGGACCTGCCGCGCACACGCAGCGCGGCTATCTCGAATCCATCAACGATCGGCATCATAGACGGCGGAGATAGCGGCTCATTCAGCGCCTGCCTGGCGCGCGATGGTCTCTCTTCTCCGTCACGGCGGTACGGCGACGTGGCGCAGATGGAAGGGGGTCGGCCAATGCCAGTGCTAGTGCTCAATGCGTCTCTCCAGCCGCTCTCGGTCATCCCAGAGCGTCGGCTCGTCGTGCTGCTTTCCAAGCAGAAGGTCGCCTTCGTGGATGACAACATCCGCAAGACGATCGAAGCGGGCATCGACACCCGACACCTCCCCACGGATGAGCCAGTCATCGTGCAGCTGCTGGCGAATGTGCGTGTTCCGCGCATGGCGCTGCGCCCGACCCGCGCCAACATCATGCTGCGCGATGAGGAGACGTGCCAGTACTGCGGCAAGCACTTCCGCGAGCTGACGCTCGACCACGTCATCCCACGCTCACGCGGTGGTCTGAGCACCTGGGAAAACCTCGTCGCGTGCTGCCGCGCCTGCAATGGTCGCAAGGGCAATCGCCTGCCGCACGAGGTCGGCATGAAGCTGCTGCGCACGCCGCGTCCGCTGCACAACGAGTACGCCGGATTCTTCCTGCTGCGCTATCCGCGCCTGCGTGAGGCCTACGAGCAGTTCCTCGTCTCGGCGCAGATCGGGACGGAGAGCGTCATGGAGGCCTCGGCCTGATCGCGCCTCCCACGCCAGCGAACAGCCAGCGAGCAGCGACGAGTACCGTCATTCGCCTCTCTCAGCGCCGTCTGAGGGGGGCTTTTTTTTGTAGGGTTGCCCCGCAACGCTGTAAGGACAGTTCCATCAAAATTGGTGGCAGCTGGCTGGCGGCTGAAGCCGCGCCGACGGTCAGCTTTGTGGGCCAACGCGAAGCCCGCCTCCGCAGGCGCCCACCCATGCCACCCATGCCATGAGCGGGCGCCCTGCAAATGTTTCCGGGCAAGGGCTAGATGAGCAGCTTCCTCTAGACAAACGTTCTAGCCGTCGGTATACTGCTCCTACCACCCGAGAGGGTGGCGCCGAGCGAGATCGCCGTTGACTCATCCACCTCAGAAGAGATGGATGCAGGAAACGCACTCAGCAACGAGAACTGACAGGCCTACCACGCCACCTGGCACGCTCCTCCTACGGCGGAGGCAAGCTTGCCGGAAGCAGCGTCTGGATCCAGGCGCCCGATAGTCTGTGGAGGAACCCTGATGATGAGTCTGCCCAGCAACGTCGTCCTGCGAGAGGTGCGAGCCGAGGATCTGCCGCTCTTCTTCGAACACCAACAGGACCCAGAAGCGAACTATATGGCCGCCTTCACCGCTAAGGACCCGACGGATCAGCAAGCGTTCATGGCGCACTGGACCAGGATTTTGGGCGACGCAACCACCACCAATCGGACCATCCTCATCGAGGGGCAGGTGGCTGGCTCTGTGTCGAGCTACGAGGAAACCGCTGGGCGTCCCGAAGTCACCTACTGGCTTGGCAAGCCCTACTGGGGCAAAGGCATTGCATCGGCAGCCTTGCGCGCACTTCTCGCCCAGGTCACAACGCGCCCCATGTATGCCCGTGTGGCGAAAGACAATCGCGCCTCGCTGCGGGTGTTAGAAAAATGTGGGTTCACGATCATCGACGAGGATAAGGGATTTGCGAACGCCCGCGGCCAAGAGATCGAAGAGTGGCTGCTCCAACTGAGATGAAGGCCTGGCGCGCTCCAGAGGAGCCAGGAGCACACCAACTGGCTCGGACACCAGCGGAGCGCTTGCCTGGGATGTCACGTAGGAGGTGGCTGGGAATGTCCTGATGGCCTCCATCCCAGGCAAGCGATCAGCAAGCGGATCATCGCCAACTCGATCAGCGTTTCGCTGATTTGGACCTTCCGCTCATAATCCTCGCTCATTCGGCGGTTCTTCGAAAGCCATCCGAAGGTACGCTCCACCACCCATTTTTGGGGAAGCACGATGAAGCCGCGCTGAGCGCCAGCCCACGCAGGCAGGCTGCGCGGCTCCGCTGGGCCATCCAGGCGCGGTTTCAACCGCCAGCCCGCTTCTCGGCCTACCCCGATGTTTGACGCAACCGTAAGGACAGCGCCCGTTGCGGGGCGGCAGACCCCATGCTACACTATAGTGGCGTCAGTGTGCGCGCGGCATCCGCGCCAGTGCGCCGCCGCGACTGACGCCTGTGGCCCGCGCCGCGCGCATAGCTCGGGGCGCCTGCCCGCCTGAGTCCAAACCGCAACTCGACCGCATCCGCGAGAATGGCGCCTCTCAGCGGCCTGGCTGCTTGCCCATTGATGATAGAAGGTCTGTAGATAGTATGGAGACTCCCGCGACCACGTTCACTCCGGTCATCAAATTTCACTTTGGCGCGGACGCGCGCGACGCTGAGGGCGCAGGAGCCACGCTGACGCATGTGGCGCTCACCGGTGATGGCCGCGCTATTACCGCGGTTGGCGTGAAGTTTGGCCTCTTCAGCCACACGATCTACGCGCCCATCGAGCGGGTCGCCAGCGCGACCGATGCCGGCATCGAGTTCAATGTGACGCGCGCGGAGATCGAGAAAGATGGCCTGCAGCCAGATGGTATTCGCCTGAGCGGTGGGGTGGCAGTCACACAGACTGGCAAGCGCATCGGCAAGCTGGCGCAGATGAGCTTCAACGCCGATACGCATGCGCTGCGTCACATCGTCGTCGAGCGCGGGCTGGGCAATGCGGTTGTCTCGGCGGAC
>DASQSS010000244.1:0-17576 GCA_035642255.1 Ktedonobacterales bacterium
CGGTGCGCAGCTCCATGCCACGGCCCAGCATCTCAAGCGCGAAGGAGTGTCGTAGCGTGTGGGGCGTGATCTGGGAGATGCCAGCCGCCTTCGCATACCCCTTCATGATCAGCCAGAAGCCCTGCCGGGTGAGTCGTTGCCCATGATGATTGAGGAAAAGACTCGTCTCGCCGGAATGATGCGCCAGCGCATGCCGACCAGAGTTGAGGTACATCGCCAGCGCCCGTTGAGCGACCGGACGAAGCGGGAGCAGGCGCTCGCGGCCGTTGCGTCCACTACAGCGAATGTGTCCGCGCGCCAGGTCGAGGTCGGCCACGTTTGTCGTCACTAGCTCTGTCACCCGCATGCCGGTCGCATACAGGCACTGGAGCATTGCGTAATCGCGCTCGCCCGCAGGCGTGTCCGTCGTTACCGCTGCCAGCAGCCGCTCCACTTCGTCGTGAGACAGCGCGGATGGCATGTACTTTTCGACACGGGGCGCATCGAGATCTGTCGTAGGCTCAGCAGTGATCGCACCAGTCGCCAGGAGAAAATGGAAGAACGACTTGACCGCGGCGATCTTGCGAGCGATGGAGGTCATTGCGTATTGCCGGCGATGAAGTTCCTCGATGAAACTCGCGACAAGCTCTGACGTCACGTCGCCCCAGGCGCTGACGCCATGATCCTGCGCGAAACTGGCGAGTTGCTTCAGATCGCTTCGATATGCGCCAAGTGTGTTCTCACTGGATTTCTTCTGCGAAGCAAGGGCATGAACATAATCCTGAATCGCACGCTCCATGGTACTTGGCTTACCTCACTTCTAAACCCATTGAGATCGCTAGCGTGATGGCAGCACGGAGCCGCGCAGCGTTAAGACCGAAGACCCTGCTACGGATGCGGCGCTCGCGGTCCTCCACATGCCACACATCAGACACTCACACCATTATACCGGCCTGCGCGACATGATACAACGCGCCCATGACTTCTGATACGACGTATCATAGAAAGCGCACGGCGTGACGCGATCGCCAGCCCAAAGGAGACGACGTGGAGACAACGGCGCGACACTCGCAACGCGGGCTCATCAACGCAAACATCGCCACGCTGTTCTTCGGGCTCGCTGGCACGCTCGGCAAGCTCTCGGGCCTGCCAGCGCCGATGATCACGCTCGGGCGCGTCGTCTTCGCGGGGCTGGCGCTGGGGATTTGGGCGGCGCTCGCGCACGTTTCACTCCGGCCGCATACGCGGCGCGATCTCGCGCTCATGGCGTTGCAGGGTCTCGTGCTGGCGATCCACTGGACATCGTTCTTCCAGGCGATCGTCGTCTCGAACGTCGCCATCGGCTTGCTTGCCTTTTCGAGCTTTCCGCTCTTCACCGCGGCGCTCGAACCGCTGTTGCTCCACCAAAGGCCACGGCCAATCGAAGTCATCGCGGCCATCCTGATCTTGCCAGGCATCTTTCTGTTGGCGCCGCGATTCAGCCTCGACAACCACGCCACCCAGGGTGTGCTCTGGGGCCTACTCGCGGGCGCGACCTTCGCGCTGCTCTCCGTCGTCAACCGCTCACTGTCGTCGCGCTATTCCAGCGTCACCATTAGCTTCTATCAGGATGGCGTCGCTGCGCTCGCGCTGCTGCCCACTATCTTCCTGGCCAGAGCCACGCAGCCGATAAGCGTACGGTCGCTGCTCATCCTCGTCATCCTCGGCGTCTTCTGCACAGCGCTTGCGCACACAGTATTTATCGCTAGCTTGTCCGACATCACAGCGCAGCTGGCGAGCGTCGTAGCCGCGACTGAGCCTGTCTGGGGCATCGGGTTCGCCTGGCTGTTGTTAGCCGAGGCGCCGACCGCGCGCACGTTCATTGGTGGAGCGTTCATCGTCGGAGCCGCACTGCTTCCTGGCGTTGTCGCGCTGCTACGCCAGCGCCCGTCCTGACCAATGGTATCGCGCTCGCGTCATCCCGTGACACGACGTAAAGCGACTCATGCGAGATGCGACATGACGCGCGAATTGTTCCCGCTCAATCCGCCGAGCGCCGCGCGACACCGAGCAAGACAAAAAGAGCGCCCCCGAGAATGAGGAACGCTCTTTCGCGTGTAGCGGGTCGCGTACTGGTTCAGCAACTCAGCTAGCTGATCTTGCGAATCTTGTAGACGGTCAATCCGCCAGGCGTTGTCACCTCGACCTTGTCACCCTCAGCGTGGCCCATGAGCGCACGCCCGACAGGCGACTGATCAGAGAGCTTGCCAGAAGTCGGACTGGCCTCGACGGTGCTCACCAACTGATATGTCCGCGTCGCGCCACGATCATTTTCGACCTCGACTGTGGCGCCCAGACGCACAACTCGCTTGCCGTCGACCTGGTCCGGGGCCTCCAGGATAACGGCATTGTCGAGCAGTTGCTGCAGTTCCTGAATCTCACCTTCGAGCATCGCCTGCAGATTCTTCGCATCCTCATAGGCGCTGCTCTCGCTGATATCACCGGCCTCCTTGGCCTCGTGGATGTAGTCGGCGACCTGCGGGCGGCGCTCGGTAATGAGAAAGTTCAGCCGCTTCTTCTTTTCTTCGTAGCCTTCCCGCGTCAGAGGAATCTTCTCCTTCTCACGCGCGCCCTGCGATCCACCTACTGCATTTGTCGCCATACATTCCCACCTCTCCAGGCTGCCTGCCATGCGCTGGCCACAGCCAGGCTACAGGCGTCTTCCGGATTTCGCGCCGCAATAGCGCTCCAAGCATTGCTGCGAAGCGGCGGCCCATTCCTCGCGCAGAATCACTGTCGAGACGCAGCCACACCGATTCTGAATATCGCGCCAATTAAAAACGTGAGGCGCCGTGGCGACCCAGAGAACATGCGCCTTTTCCGCTTCCAGAAGCTGCCAGAAAAAGAAAAGCGCGCCCAGAAGCTGGGCCCGCCAAACGTCTGAACCGTCGCCGTTGTGCACGGCATTATAGGGCGTGGACTTTGCCAGTGTCAAGCGGGGCCGCTCGCCGCGCGAGCACCGGTCCGCCCAGTGATCGCGCACTCGTCGAACAGTTCGCCGGATCTGCCAGTGGCGCGCGGATAGTCTGCGGTGAGCCGCGACCTCAGTTGCGCCAGCGCGTCTCGTCGCACGAGAGCTAAAATGCTGCCCCCAAACCCGGCTCCCATCATGCGCGCGCCCAGCGTGCCTGGAGTCCCCACGGCGATTTCCACTGCGGCATTCAGCTCCATGCTGCTCACGGCATAATCATCGCGCAGACTTGCGTGCGACATGTTCATCAAGGCGCCAAACCTGGCGGCGTCGCCTGCTCGCAGCGCCTCAGCGGCTCTCAGTGTGCGCTCATTTTCGGTCACGACGTGCCGCGCCCTGCGGAACAGCGTATCGTCGAGTAATGAACCGTATCGGTCCAGATCCGACGCCGTGACATCGCGCAGCGTCGCAATTCTGCGCCCTGGCGTCTGGCCCGCCAGGGCAGGGGCTATCCGCGCGACTGCCGCCTCACATTGAGCCCGACGAATGTTATACTCGGAGGCCGCAAGCGAGTGCGGCGTCTGTGTGTCGAAGACGACCCACGTAACATCGGGCATATTCATGGCGATATAGCTAGCCTCTAGCGTACGGCAATCGAGCAGGATCGCGTGGTCCGGCCTGCCCAGACACGACGCCGCCTGATCCATGATGCCCACCTGCACGTCAGCGCCTTCCTGCTCCGCCCGCTGGCAGAGACGCGCGGTCGTCATCGCTGGCAGTTCCGCGCCTCCCAGTGCGCGAGCGAACATGGCCGTCGCGACCTCCAGCGCAGCCGAGGAGCTAAGGCCGCCGCCGACTGGCACGTCACCATAGATGGCCGCGCTGAACCCCAGGCATGCGGGCGTGGCGGCCGCGAGCGCGAGCTGGCGCCATGTCGCCTGGATATAGCGAGCCCAGAGAGGGATCGTGTCGTCGCCCGCGCCATCGTCGTCCGACGCAGCGAGAGAGATGCTCGCCCAGGCATGATGATGCGCGGAATAGAGGGTCGCATATGGCTCATCCTCAGCGCGGCCCGCCAGCGCGACCATCCGATCAATCGCCGCTGGCAAGACGTATCCTTCGCTGTAATCGGTATGCTCGCCTATGAGGTTGACTCGCCCTGGCGCCCACCCAACCGCGAGCGCTTTGCCAGCGCGGCCAACAAAGCGCGCGCGCGCGACCTGATCATACATCGCGCCCGCACGCTGGGCTACCATGGGCATTGACGCAGGTTCGCCAAGAGACGTGTTCATGATTTCGCCTCACCATCGCGTTCATCCCGCAACAGGTCCCGCAATTCCGCCGCTTTGGCTTCGGGCAGCGAGTCGTTCAGCCAGAAGCCCCAGGCCATCTCGCTGCTTGCGGCCAGCTTGAGCTTGCCAGGCGCTCGTCCGACGGGCATCAGCTCGATGTGGAAGTGATAGCGCTCGTCGGCGAGCTGGTGGAGCGCCAGCATGTAGGGCATTTGCCCCTGCATGATGCGGTCATAGGCGCGGATGAGTCGCGGAAGGAAGTCCGCCAGCTCACGCGCGGCATCGCCATCTGGCGCGAAGCCGTCCATCGCGCAGAAGTGTGCGCGCGGCACGACCTGAACCTCGTACGGATAGCGCGCCCAGGGCGGGACAAACGCGACCCACCAGCGCCCCACAAACACGCGGCGTGGGCCTGTCACCTCTTGCGCGAGGCTCGCGCAGAAGGGACACGCCGCGCCCTTTCGTTCGGCCAGGAGTACGGCGTCCATCTCACGCTGGAGCAGATCAGGGATGATCGAGACCGCATAGGTTTGACCATGCGGATGAACCTGCGTCTGACCAATCTCCGCTCCGCTTGTCTCCCAGGTCATGACACAGGCGTACCGCGCGGAGAGGTCGTCGTAGACCTGTCGCCATAGCTCGATGACCCGCAGCGTCTCCTCAACATTCAGATCGGCGAAGCGGCGATCATGTTCGCGACTGTAGATCAGAATGGAGCACTCGCCCGTGGGCGCGGTAAACGCGGGAAAGTCGTTTGGCCGAACCCATACCCGCGCGTGCGGGTCGACACGGCCCGAGGTGAGGTCAGCGCAGAACGGGCAATCGCGCGTTCCCTCGCGCCGCTGCATGCGCCCGGGGGCCTGCGCTGTAAACTCGCTCCAGAGGCTATTCCAAATCAGCCGCGTAGGCTGCTCAGCCGTGGGGTCGTCTGGCTGCGTCATCTATTCCTCCGCCCATCATCGCGCCAATCGCACGCCGATTGTATCACCGTCGAACTTCGCGCTCCGACATCGCATACTACGCGCAGCCAGCTTGCCAATCCGGCTCACGTCACATGCAAGACGCATGAGTTCAGTTAGATTCGACGCGCGATGACCTGACAGAATTGACGCCGGGCGCTGCACTCGTCGCATATCTATGGCGCCTCCCGGTGTAGTGGGGTCGGCGCGCCACGCCGAGTATCGTCACGCCGATCGCGTTCCTCTGACAGGTCTGGCAACCGAACTCGCGCAGGGCTACTGAGCAGGCGCTCATCCGACAGGGAAGGCGACATGTGGCCGGTTCGCCTGCTCTCATCCGATGCCCAGCGAACGGCGCACCATCGAGTCACGCGACTGAGGACCAGGCGTCAACCACCTGACCCCATCCTGCCAAGAATTCTTTCCCCCGCGATTACCGACGCAACGATCCACGCGTTACACATTACAACTGCGGGATTATGCGGCGATTCATGACCCATTCGACATCCATTCATCGACGCACCAGAGTGCCGCCTGGTAAGGATTGATTGCGTCGCTATCACTCAGTCTGGAAGGGAGGGATGTGGCAGGGCGCCTGCCGCACCAGCTATGAGCAGACAGATTATTCGTTTTCTTCCCCCACAACCACCCTCACTCGAACAGCTACCTCTCGTCAATGCGGGATCTCAGGCCGCGCAATGGCTGGACCATTACTGGCGCAAACTGGGGCTGCCCGCCGATCAGGCAAACTATCTGGCCATTACTGATGATCGCCGCGAGTTCGCGCGCTGGACGGGACGCAGACTCAACACAATGGCGCTCGGCTGCTATTGTTTCTTGCCGCTCACATATGATGATGACGATGCGAAGCAGCCTGAGCTGTCACTCGCCGCGAACCTGACCGGTCCAGCAAGCGCGCCGGTGCGCGCGCAGCAGACACTGCCGGGCTTCGCCGAGGAAAACAGTGACGCGGGACATGCGGAAGGTCACAGCTTCGAGGGCGCATTCGCGGAGGACGACCCGCAGACGCCCGCGGGTGATTTTCGCCACCTGATCTTCATCGACCCTGGCCTTTTACCAGAGGGTATCGAGGTGACCATCGCCCACGAGCTGATTCACCTCGCTGACCGTGTCTCCGGACGTCCGCGCAAGCACCACTGCCACGGACATGACTCCATCTCGATGGATGAGGCCGCCATCACCGGTCGCGATCCTGAATGGCTGCGCGAGCTTTTGGCGGAGGAGACGCGCAGACGTGAGGAGGCTGTGCGACTCGCTCGCCCATACAAATATCTCTATGTATGCCCGAACTGCGGCAAAGAGTATCCACGGGTGCGGAAGTATAGCCGGGCGGTTTCATGCGGCCACTGTGACCAGCGCTTCAATGCGGCGTTCCTGCTGCAGCTGCGCTCACTCACCGACCAGGCGCCAGCCGGTGGCCTGGACCGCGCGGACCACGAAGCGGCGCAGCCCTAGGGTCACCTAGGCGGGCCGGTCCTTCGTGGCCTCGGGCGGGCGCTCGATGCCAAGCAGGTCGAGGAGTTCATAGAGATCGTAGACCAGAGGGCAGTCCAGCACCTCGGGCTGCAGCATCCGCATGCGGTCAATTAGGATAGGAGTGATACCTAACGCGCGCGCGCCCAGCACATCGCGGATGTAGCTATCGCCGACATGCATTGCGTAATCAGGGACGACATCCGCCCGGTCGAGCGCGAGCCGAAACAGTTCAGGGTCGGGCTTCGCACGGCGCGCCGTCGCGGAGATGACAGCGAAGTCGAAGAATCGTGTCAGATCGAAGTGCCGCATGATGAGCCCGAGCGCGATACCCCAATCTGAAATGACGCCAAGCTTGATACCGCGCTCTTTCAGCGCCGTCAGCGCCTCCTCGACGTCGGGGTAGAGGGCATAGCTCGTCGCGAGGTCGAATTCGCGCTGCACGTCGGCGGCAGCCTCCGCCAAGGCCTCGTCACCGTGGACGCCATAGCATGGCCGGAGTAGCTCAGAGAAATAACGGCGCCAGATCGAGGCGATCTCCAGTTCATCACCCCAGGTATGCGGCGCTTCACGGCTCATCGAACTAAAGTGCGCCTCCGCCTCAGGCAAGCTGCGCTCGAGGCAATCGAGCGAGACGGGCGTGCCTCGACGCGCCATCACATCGCGCACGATGACCGGAATCGAAGGTGATGACTCCAGCAGGGTGAACCCAACGTCAAAGAAGATCGCCTGAATAGACTGCGGATGTGGGAGCCACCGCGAATTGCGATTGTATCTATGCTTCATGCTACGTTGTACACTTCCCCTACGTTGGTCAACATACACACGCCGCTGTGAACTGCAACCTGCTTGCGGTTCGCGCTCACTCAGCGTCAACTCCCGCAGCGAGCTTGGCCGCCTGATCAGACGTGATGAGCGCGTCAATCAGCGGATCGATCTCGCCGTCCAGCACACGCGGCAGACTGTGCATTGTCATGTTGATGCGATGATCAGTAATGCGATCCTGCGGGAAGTTGTACGTACGAATCTTCTCGCTGCGATCGCCCGTCTGCACCTGAGAGCGCCGCGCCGCGCCCTGCTCCGACGCCCGCTTCTGCTGCTCAAGATCCCACAGGCGAGCGCGCAAGACACCCAGCGCCTTGTTCTTATTCTTGAGCTGCGACTTTTCGTCCTGACACGTCACGACAAGCCCTGACGGCAGATGCGTGATGCGCACCGCGGAGTCCGTAGTGTTGACACTCTGGCCACCATGCCCAGTCGAGCGGTAGACATCGACGCGTATATCCTCGGGCCGAATCTCGATCTCGATCTCCTCAGCCTCTGGCAACACAATCACCTTAGCGGTGGAGGTGTGGATGCGTCCCTGACTCTCCGTCGCGGGGACACGCTGCACGCGATGGGTGCCGCCCTCGTACTTCAAGCGCGAATATGCGCCCTTGCCCCGTACCTCCATCACTACTTCCTTGAAGCCGCCGATGCCGCTCTCATTAGAATCGAGCACTTCAACCTGCCAGCGATGGTTGTCCGCGTAGCGCGTGTACATGCGGAAAAGATCGGCCACGAAGAGGCCAGCCTCATCGCCACCTGCGCCCGCCTGAATCGTGACGATTGCGTTGCGATCGTCCATGATGTCCTTGGGCAGAAGCGCCACACGCAGCGACTCGGTCTGCTGCTGCTCGCGCTCACGCAGCGTATTCAGTTCGTCAAATGCCAGGTCTTTCATGTCAGGATCGAGCCCATCGCTGAGCATGGAGTCAGTCTCGGCGATCTGGTCGCGTGTCTTGCGCAAATCCTGATAGAGGGCGACGACCTCGTTGAGTCCCGCATATTCGCGTCCGTAGCGCTGCAACAGCGCGGGATCGCTCGATGTCTCGGGATCGGCCATCAGCGTTTCGAGTTCTTTATGTCGGCTTTCCAGGGTGGAAAGCTTCTTATCCAGGTCAGTTACGTTCACGTCTCATGCGCTCCTCCGCCAGCAAGCGGATCTCTCAAGCCTCCAAACACGCGCCGGGCGCCGCGTCAACCAGAGCGGTCGCCGCAGGACACACAGACGCCCCACCCACCCGGCGCTCCGGTGGATAGGGCGTCAGGCGCGGTCGCTACTGCTCCGCCTCGGCGTCGAGCGTGCGCTGCAATTTCTCCTGCTGTCGAGCCTGCAATACACCAAGCGCCAGGGAGCCAATCAGCGTGGCCAACAGGATGATCTCCATCGTGCTGAGGCGTATGCCAGAGCGCTTTTCCATCGGTGTCCGCCTCCTTCGGCGCGACGGCATTGGACCGCGCGCACAGTATAACTCCTACATAGTATACGTTCGAGGCGCCCTCTGAGGTGCAACGCGTGGCCCACCCAGCAGCCCGCTGGCATGGCCGCTGAGATGGCCGCTAGCCGCGGCGCACCGCAATGGCTTCGACCTCTACGCGCGCTCCACGTGGCAGGGCTGCGACGGCAACAGCCGAACGCGCGGGAGGCTCTGACGAGAAGAACTCGCCGTAGACCTCGTTCATCGCGGCATAGTCGCCCATGTCCACGAGGAACACCGTCGTCTTCACTACATCCGCCAGAGATGAGCCGCCCGCGCGCAACACCCCGCTGAGGTTTTCGAGCGCCCGGCGTGTCTGCGCGCGCACATCATCACCCGCAAGCTCACCGCTGGCTGGGTCGAGCGCGACCTGACCAGAGCAAAAGATCAGCTCGCCAGCGGCGATCGCCTGACTATACGGGCCAATCGCCGCTGGCGCATCAGAGGTCGAGATACGAGTTCGCTGGGTCATCGATTCTGTCTCCCTCGCCTGACCAGTCGCGTCATCGCGTCCGGTCTTCCGCTGAATCCACGCATTGCGAGAATGCGCAGTCAGGCTCTATGGTAGCACGTCCAGCGCCAGTTCGCTCCCGCATGCGTCCAGTGACATCCAGTGGCGCTCAGCGGGCGACATCGCCACCATTCGGCGTATCATACGGAAGCGCGCCTGATCCGTGGCGCGCAGGAGTTAGAGGCCAACCAGAGATGAGTGACATAGACGCCAACAACGCCAACAACGCCGACGATGCTCTCGATGCGGCCCTGCTCGCATGGTTTGAAGCCGAGGGGCTCATCCGGTATTCCGTCGTTGGCGACGTGACAGGCGAGGTCGAGGAGCAAACGCGCGGGCCAGTTGTCGCGCTTGGGCCGGGCGATGACGACTTTGTCAGCGCGCCGCATCCCACCGTGAACGGCTGGCCGGGTCGTCCGCTCGACGAGATGACCATGGACGACTACAACGTCTTCATGTTTCGTTGGTTCGAGGCCGCTGTCAGCGCTGGGTGTATCCGCTGCGCGCACTGCGGCAAGGTCATCCTGGCGGGCGACGACTTGCCTGACCCAGACACCTGGGATGCCCTGTTCGTCGAAAAAGAGCTGGTCGCATGGATGCTGGCCCACTTCGACTGCAAGCGTTGGCTCGCCAAGCGCCTGAAGGGTCTTCAACCCTTCGAATTGTCCGCGCGTCCAGCGCCGCGCTTCGATCTTTCAACCCTTACGCCCGCCGAGACTGAAAGGCAGACGCATGTCGCAGAACTCGACTGAGCCACGAGAGCCGGTGGACAAACAACAAATTGCCGCTCTGTTCGACCAGATGAGTCAGCTCCTGGAACTGGATGGAGCGAACCAGTTCGAAGTGCGCGCCTACCAGAATGCCTCGCGCGCGATCTCCGGCCTGGAAGGCGACATCGGCGAAATGGCCGCGCGCGGCGAGTTGAACGGTGTGCCGGGGCTCGGCAAGACGCTCCTCGCGCGTATCACCGAGCTGGTCACTACGGGCCACCTGCGCCAGTACGATGACCTGCTGGCGCGAATCCCGCCAGGACTGCGCCAGATGTTGCGCATTCCGGGTCTGGGTCCCAAGCGCATCCGCCAGATCAACCAGGCGCTGCAGATCTCGACACTGGATGAGTTGCGTCAGGCGGCAGAAGAGGGCCGGATCGCCACGCTGCCAGGCTTCGGCGCGAAGAGCCAGGAGAACATCCTCAAAGGGCTTGTCTTTGTCACGGAGCATCAGGACCGTTATCGCATCGACATCGCGGAAGCCATCGCCGAGCAGATCGCCGCGACCCTGCGTGCGCTGCCTGAAACGGTGCGACTGAGTGTCGCGGGCAGCATCCGCCGCCGCAAGGAAATCGTGAAGGACGGCGATATCGTGGCCAGCGTCGCGCGCGACGAGGACCGCGCCGCCCTCATGCGCGCTGTGGTCCAGCATCCGGATGTTAGCAGCGTCATCGGCAGCGGCGAGACAAAGACCAGCGTCGTGCTGCAAGCGGGCATGGCGCTCGACCTGCGCGTCGTGCTCGACGACGAATACCCATATGCGCTGCATCATTTCACGGGTTCGAAAGAACACAACGTCGCACTGCGCACCCGCATGCACGCTCGCGGCGTCAAGATCAACGAGTATGGGCTGTTTCGCGGCGAGGAGCTCATCCCGTGCAAGGACGAGGCTGACATCTACGCCGCGATTGGCATGCAATATGTCGAGCCGGAATTGCGCGAGGATCGCGGCGAGATCGAGGCCGCGCTGGAGCGGCGCCTGCCGACGCTGCTGACCGAGCGCGACATTCACGGCATGCTGCATGTGCACAGCAACTGGAGCGATGGCGGCTCGACCATCCGTGAGATGGCCGAAGCGACGCTCGCGATGGGCATGCGTTATCTCGGCATGTGTGACCACAGCCAGGTGGCCGCCTATGCCAACGGGCTCACACCTGACCGCGTCAAGCGCCAGCATGAGGAGATCGATCAACTCAACGAGGAGTTTGCGGGGCGCCTACGCATCCTCAAAGGGACTGAGTGCGACATCCTCAAGGATGGCTCGCTCGACTATGACGACGAAACGCTTGCCAGCTTTGACTTCGTCGTCGCCTCGATTCATGGCAATTTCAATCTGCCGCCCGCCGAGCAGACACAGCGCCTGATTCGCGCGCTGGAGAATCCGTATTGCAGCATTCTCGGCCACCCGACCGGACGCATTCTGCTGCAACGCGAAGGGTACGCGCCTGACCTCGAGGTAGTCATCGCGCGAGCAGGCGAGCTGGGCGCGGCGATCGAGCTGAACGGCGATCCTCACCGGCTCGATCTGGACTGGCGCTACCTGCGCTATGCCACCGATCGCGGCGTGCGCATACCCATCACGACCGACGCCCACAGTCCAGCGGGGCTCACTAATCTGCGCTACGGGGTCAGCATGGCGCGCAAAGGCTGGGTTACGCGAGAGCAATGCCTCAATACGCTCGACACCGATGATCTGCTGGCCTTCTTCCGCGAGCAGCGAGCGCGCAAAGGCGCCTAAGGCGTGGCGCGCGAAGCGAAGCAATTCCACCGTCTGACGTCATGACATGTAGCTGAAAGGGACACAGAGACTTCTATGGATCCACGCATCAACCGATGGGCGAAGACGCTCGTGCAGTACTGCCTCTCGATTCAGCCTGGCGAGATGCTCTCGATCAACGCCACGCCCGCCGCCGAAGACCTGCTTGCCGAGGTCTGCCGCGAGACGCTGCGCGCGGGCGGCCATCCAGTTGTCAATCTGGCCCTCCCAGGTCTGCGCGAGATCGCGCTCAAGGAGAGCAGCGACGAGCAACTGGCGTGGATCAGCCCAGCCGAGCGCGCGCTCGTCGATTCCTTCGATGCGCGACTGCACATCATGAGCGAAACGAATACGCGCCAGTTCGCGAATGTGGACCCTGAAAAACAGGCGATTCAGGGGAAGGCAGGGCGCGAGCTGTTCAGCGCGCGCAGCCAGCGGGTGGACCCAAATACCGATCGCTGGTGCCTGACGCTCTTCCCGACCCCCGCGTACGCGCAGGACGCCGAGATGTCGCTGCATGACTTCACCGAGTTCGTCTATGAGGCCTGCTTCCTGAACAGCGACGACCCTGCGGAACGCTGGCGCGAGCTTGGTCGCCAGCAACAGTTCTACGTGGACTGGCTGAAAGACAAGCAGGGCGCGCACGTCATCGGCCCGGACACGGACCTGACCGTGAAGTTTGGCGGGCGCATCTTCCGCAACAGTGACGGCAAGCGCAACTTTCCCAGTGGCGAGTTCTTCACCAGCCCACTCGAAGATTCCGCCGAGGGCCACGTGCGGTTCACCATTCCCAGCGTGGTCAATGGCCATCTCGTTAACGATATTCGGCTGACCTTCGAGCGTGGGCGCGTGGTCGAGGCGCGCGCCGCGCAGGGTGATGACTACCTGCGAAAGATGCTCGCGAGCGACGACGGCGCCAGTCGCCTGGGCGAGTTTGCTATCGGCAACAACTTCGGCATCCAGCGCGGCATCCGCAATATTCTCTTCGATGAGAAGATTGGCGGCACGATCCATATGGCGCTCGGCAATAGCTATCGCGAGTGCGGCGGCAAGAACACCTCGCAGCTGCACTGGGATATGATCTGTGATCTGCGCGAAGCGGCTGGCGGCGGCGAAGTCTGGGTGGATGGCGCGCTGCTACTGAAGGACGGTAAGCTCGTCCTCAAGCCGTAGACACGATTCGAACACGATACGCGTCACGTCAGCGACGCCATCGCGTATGTCGTGGCCGCCGCAATATCCATCGCCGCGCCTGCCGCAAACGCTTCTCGCCACAGGGAGGGGCCCAGCGCGGATTGCGCGGCATCAAGCGCGGCGGAAAAGGGCGCCCAGGAAGTGCCGCTGGCGTCGCATCGCAGTGTATTGATGACGCCCGCCAGGGTCGCCACCTGCATGTGCGCGCCAGCAGCGGCATGGACCACGATCACACCCTCAAGTGTCCATGCCACGCTCGCTTCGTTGGCAAGATCGGCGTAGATGCCCAGGCTCTCGCGGTACAGGGCTGAAGCCGAAACGAATTCGCCCTGCTCACAGGTGACATGCCCCAGGCTTGTCAAACCGTTCGCGATTCCCCAGGACATCTTCATCGTACGGGCGACAGCCACCGCTTCTTCGAGAAAGGTTCTCGCTTGCGCGTAGTCGGCCATTGCGCGCGCCAGGTTGCCCAGGCTGCTGACGGCGCGTCCAATCACAGGCAGGTCGTTCGCCTGACGGCCCCATTGCAGGCTTCGCTCGAAGAGCCCGTACGCCTCCTCGTAGTTCATTCGCGCCTCGGCGACATGGCCGAGCGTAGCCAGCATATTGGCCTTGCCGACGGCGCTTCGCGCCTCATCAGCTAGCGCAAGACCCTCTCTGGCCATCCGCTCCGCGCCGTCATAATCCCGTCGGTCCATTGCGAATCGCGTCGCGGCATAGAGCGCGGCAATCCGCAGCTGCGGGTCAGCCCGAGGCTCGGCGCTCTCATCGAGCGCGAGGACGTTGCGTATCCAGCGCTCGCCTTCATGACCGTAGCCGCGCATATACCAATAGCGCGCAAGCCCGACACCCAGGCGTACCGCGAGCGGCGCGTGGCGCGTCTCTACCGCCCATCGCAGCGCAGCGCGCATGTTGTCGGCGTCCAGTTGAATCAAGCGGTCGTGCGCGTCCAGATCGGATACATCGCCCTCATCCTCCGCCACCGCAGCAAAGTAGGCGGCGTGGCGCTCCCGAACCTCAGCAGCCTCGCCCGTGAGGCGCAGCGCTTCGTCCGCATACTCCCAGATGGTCCGCAACATAGAAAAGCGGAACTCACCCTGCGCAGACGAGTTGACGAGAACCAGATTGCGCTCCACCAGCGACGACAGTCTATCCAGTGTGTCTTCGGGCGCATCAGGGGCTTGCGAACATACGAGATGCGCGGCGTCGAGTGACCAGCCACCGTGAAACGTGGCAAGCCGACGGAACAGCCGACGCTCCCGCTCATCAAGCAGGTCAACGCTCCATGCGATGGCGCCGCGCAAGGTCCGCTGTCGCTCAGGGAGATCACGCAAGCCCAGCGTAAGCAAGGACAGGCTGGAGCCGAGCCGAAGGGCAAGCGCATGCAAGGACAGCGTCCGCGATCGCACAGCCGCCAGTTCCAGTGCGAGTGGCAGATAGTCGAGCTGGTGACAGATATGCGCCACGATCTCGGTAACGTCAGCGTCCGCATCGCCGTAAGAGCCGTTGTCACGCACGCGATCGAGGAAGAGCTGCGCCGCAGCATCAGGAGCGAGTGGCGAAATCCCAAATTCGCGCTCGCCTCGGATGCGCAAGGGCTGACGGCTCGTGACGATGACGCTCAGCCGTGGACAGACGGCAAGCAGCGCCGCGACATCGCTGGCGGCGTCGAGCAGGTGCTCCATATTGTCGAGGACCAACAACAGATGCTGCTGGCCCAGGTGACTAGCTAGCTGATCTATCGACGCCTTGCTCGCCTCTTCGCCCAGCCCAAGCCCGTGCGCCACCGTGGGCAGAACTAGCCCAGCGTCAACGAGCGAAGAAAGCGACACGATGAGCGCGCCGTCATCGAATTCGCCCGCGAGCTCCTCCGCCGCGCGCAGCGCCACACGCGTCTTGCCGACACCACCGGGACCGGTCAGTGTCACGAGACGCGCGCCGCCATTCGCCATCAACCGCACTAATTCCAGCAACTCGCGCTCACGGCCAATCAGCGGCGTCAGAGGCGCGGCCATATCGCCACGGACGTGTCGGAGCAATGTAGCTTCGCCACCGGACCTCCGCGCCGGACGCACGCTTGCGGAGAAGAGCGCGCGCCGCTGGCCCGAAAGTCCGAGCGCGTCCGCAAGGAGTTCCACGGTTTCCCTATGCGGGGTCTGCTTCACGCCTCGTTCGAGGTCGCTGATGGCGCGCGCGCTGAGTCTCGCGCGGTCCGCAAGCTCCTCCTGCGAGAAACCAGCGTACAAGCGATAGCGCCGGAGCATGTGCCCAAAGAATGGGATCGGCCGCGCGCTCACATCAGTCTCCTGTGCTGTACACCGTTGTACACTGTCGAGTCCTGACCTCTAGGAAAGATGAACCTGCTGCCAGTATACGCGGGCGCCTCCCGCACGTGCGCACCACTCCGGGTAATTGCGCATTTCCGCGCCCGCGCCTCTTCCAACCGTGTGACCAGTTGTGTGAGTGAAGTTCCTGGTGACTCCCTGCCCGCACACGTACAGTGGAGTCATCCGATAGGTTAGTAGCGGCGCGGGCGACGGCGCTACGTCCCGTCACCCCATGTCACGAATGAAGAGGGTAGAGATGTCGCAACAATCATTCACAGACACAGCGAAAGCTGGAGCAATCGACAGCCCGGGTGTGAAGGTCCCGCCACCCATCATTTTCGCACTGACGCTGCTCGCAACATGGGGAGCACAGGCGGCGCTAGACTTGCCACGGCTGCCATCCACCGTAGCGCTGTGGGTAGGCATCCCCGTGCTGATCGCCGGGCTGTCAGTCGCGGGGCTGAGCATCGTCACAATGCTGCGTGGCCGCGGCACGCTGAACACAAACGCGGCCTCGCACGCGCTCGTCACGAGCGGCATATATCGCGTGACCCGTAACCCCATGTACCTGTCCCTGGCCTTGCAGTACACCGGAGCGGCGATCGCACTGGACGCGCCCTGGGCGCTTATCCTGCTTCCCTTGCTGCTCGTGTACACCCAGCGGATGGTCATTGCGCGTGAAGAGGCGTTCCTCGTCAACGCATTTGGACAGGAGTACCTGACATATAAGGCCAGCGTGCGCCGCTGGCTCTAAGGTCCGACGGCCACACACGCAACGGCCACAACGAAAGCTGAGAGGTGATGACATGAGCGCGCCCAGTATGACGAATGAGCAGATGTTTCGGCGCCTGTATGAGGAAGCGTTCAACCAGGGCGATCTACTGGTCGTAGATGAACTCGTTTCTCCCGACTTCGTTGAGCATCAGCGCGGCGCTCGGTCCGGCCCAGATGGCCCCAAGGGACTCATCCGTATGCTGCGCTCCTGGTTCCCTGACCTCACACTGACGATAGAAGATATCGTCATCAGCGGCGACCAGGTCTGGGGACGACTCACAGCGCGAGGGACGCATCTTGGAGTTGTGATGGGCAAGCCGCCCACAGGCGCCAGCATTCAAATCGACATCATCGACATCCTCCGAATCGAAGACGGCAAATTTGTCGAGCACTGGGGCGTAGCGGATACGCTCGGCATGCTAGAGCAGATCGGGGCGCTGCCCAGCCGGTAAGCTGAAAGTCATGTCGAACGACGTCGGCGAACGTACTACCAGCATCCGGCGTGGCTCGGCGCAGATGTCACACCGGGCAGTAGCGGCTGAGGAAGCTAGCCTGCTGCGCATGCGCCATGCAGGCTCGCGCCTCAGCCTCCGACAAGATGCCCTCGCCAAGTAGAAGCTGATATTCACGCACCAGATTGGTGAGCAGCATCTCCGGCCCATCAGTGTTGATCGTGAAATTGACCTCGCGCTCGCGCAGCGTGCGAATGATCTGGCGCAGCTCGGCCATGTCCCGCACCGCGCGGGTGCGCAGATTGCTGGTCGGGCAGATCTCCAGCGTCACTTTTTGCCGCTTGACCTCTTCGATCAGGCGCTCGTCGGAGGCGCACAGGATGCCGTGCCCCACGCGCTCAGGCCGCAGGTACTCCAGCACCTCCCACATGTCTTCGACACGACCCTCTTCGCCCGTATGAATCGTGACGCCAAGTCCAGCGTCACGAGCGCTATCTACCAGACCGGCATGCGCGCGATAGGAGAAGTCGGGATTGGGCGGCCCGGCGATGTCAATACCGATGACGCCCCTCTGGCGGTAGCGCAGCGCTTTCTCGATGATGATCGCGTTCAGCTCCAGCGGAAACGTGCGGTCCATCATCAATATCAGGCCCGCGCGCACTTTCGGATACTCCAGCAGCGCGCGGTCCATTCCCCGCAGCGAGGCCGTGATGATGTGGTCGAGATCCTGCTCGCCTTCGCGGTTGCGCTTCATCGGATTGAGTCGAAGCTCCAGCGTCGTGATGTTGCATTTGCGATAGGCGCCGCCGATGATCTCG
>DASQSS010000245.1:0-7579 GCA_035642255.1 Ktedonobacterales bacterium
CGAGCCAATAATGCCGCCAATGCTGCCAATCGCGAAGATCAGCCCTATCGCGAAGGAGCTGGCATGCTGTACCTCTTGGGCGATGACAATCGCGATCAGAAACGCGCCATTTCCCACGAAGTTGCTCACACCCGTCAGGAACGCCATGTAGCGGATGAGCGGGTTGCGCCAGAGCCAGCGCATGCCTTCCGCGATTTCCACATACAGGCGGCGACGCGGCGCGGTGTGCTCGCCCTGGAACGTCGCGCGCATGAAGAACAGCGAGATGACCGAAGCGGCGTACGATACGGCATCGGCAAGGAACGGAAGCGATTGCGCGACACTGAATAGAAAACCGCCGACGGGTGGGCCAATCAATGAGGACAACGCCTCGGTCGCCTGATTTTGCGCGGTCGCCGCGGGTATCTGCTCAGTCAAGACGATGCGTGGCAGCGACGCCGCCTCCGCGACGTTGAAAAAGACGTACAGGCTGCCCTCGATCAGCGAGACGAGGTAGATCTGAGCTGTCGTGAGATTGCCGAGCGCCAGCGCAACGGGAATGCTGCCGAGCGCGACGGCGCGCAGCGCGTCACAGATGAGCATCACGCGCTTGCGGTCCCAGCGATCGACCAACGCGCCCGCTGGCAGGCTAAAGACAACATATGGCAAGGCGCGCAACGCGCTCGCCAGACCAGCCTGCGCAGGCGAGTGGGTCAGCGCGAGCAGCAGCAGCGGAAAGGCGAGCGTGGAGGCCTGCGTGCCAATCGACGAGACGGATTGGCCTCCCCAGAGCAGATTATAGTCGCGGTTACGCCAGAGCGCCCGGCGGCTATTGGATGGCTCCGCATTCGCAGACGAAGCGCTCATCAAGGATATCCCTCCCCTGTGCAGGGCGCCATCCGACTCGGCGCAGCGGCGTGTGGCAAAGACCTCAGCAAAGTGGCTGACACTGGCGCGTATGAGCCAGGGCAGACATTGTAAGCAACTCTACAACAATCGGCAAGCATGCGTCTCCGCAGGTGAAGTCTGGACCACGGCGCGGCTGAACAGGACTCCTGATGCCGCGACGCCATCAGCCACAGCGCAAAGAGCGTCGCGACTCGTCCGTATGGGAGAACGAGAGCGCCACGCCTGCGCGGCTAGCGACCAACAGCGGAGTTATGGCGCAGGCGCCGCATCGGGCTGTGTCGCGGGCGCATCGTCATCGCTGCCCGTGTGGCGCTGTTCTGGCTTGCCCCACCCGCCCGCGCCAGGCGATGATATCCTGAGATGATCACCTGGCGCGGCGGTAAAGCGCACTTTGCCCGGCAGGACACGCTCGACTCCCTCATGGATGAGGAGATTCTCGCCCGGTAGCCCCGATGCGCCGCCCTGCAATCCATACGGAGGGCGCTGGCGGCGGTCGGTCAGGAGCGTCACCTCCGTGGGCGTCTCGAACACAAGCTCGCGCACCAGACCATCTCCACCGCGATACGTTCCCGCTCCACCGGAGCCGCGACGCAGGCGGTACGCATGCACCCGCATGGGATAAGCGTATTCGAGCGCCTCGATGGGCGTATTCAAGGTGTTGCTCATATGCGTATGCACGCCCGACAGTCCATCACTCACCGGTGAGGCTCCCATGCCGCCACCCATCGTCTCGTAATAGGTGAACGGCTGCCCGGTACGTGGGTCACGCCCGCCCGCTGTAACGTTGTTCATCGTGCCCTGGCTGGCGGCAGGGATGACCTCGGGCAGCGCCTGAGCCAGCGCTCCGAGGATGACGTCGGTGATGCGCTGCGACGTCTCCACATTTCCGCTCGCGACCGCGCCCGGAGGCAGCGCATTGACGATGGAGCCAGGCGGGGCGACGACCCGTATGGGCGCAAACGTTCCGGCGTTCGTCGGCGCGTCCTCTGGCATGAGGCAGCGAACCACATAGTAAGCCGCGGACTTCGCGACCGCCTCCACCGTGTTGACGTTGCCAGTGGTCTGCGGATGACTTCCGGTGAAATCGACCGTCAGGCCGGAGCCAGCGACGGTCACAGCCGCGTGGATAGCCAGCGGACCCTCACCGAAACCATCGTCGTCCAGGTAATCAGTCATGGCATAGACGCCATCAGGTATCGTCTCGATGGCGGCGCGTGTGATGCGCTCGGCATAGGCGATCAGCGCCTCGGTGTGCGCGTCCACAAGCGGCAAGCCCCAGCGGCCGACAAGCTCACCCATGCGAAGCGCAGCGGTTCGGTTCGCGGCGGTCTGCGCGGCCAGATCGCCGCGCCGCTCATGGGGCGTGCGCACATTGCGCAGGATCAGCGCTAGCGCCGCCTCATTCGCCTGGCCCGCCTCCCATAACTTGATCGGCGGGATGATGATGCCCTCCTGATAGATCTGGCTTGCGGTTGGCATAGACCCTGCCGAGATGCCTCCCACATCGGCATGATGAGCGCGGTTGGCGGCGAAACCAACCAGTCGCCACTCGCCATCAATGGCGAAGTGAATCGGCGCCACCAGCGTGATGTCTGGCAAATGGGTGCCGCCCTGGTAGGGGTCGTTGAGCGCGACGACATCGCCCGGCGCGAAGCTCGTGAAATCGCGGAGCGCCGCCGCGACGGAGTCGGGCATGGAGCCAAGATGGACGGGCATGTGCGCCGCCTGTGCGATCATCTGGCCGTTCGCATCGAAGAGCGCGCACGAAAAGTCGCGCCGCTCCTTGATGTTGGGCGAATAGCTGCTGCGTGTCAGTACGACGCCCATCTCCTCCGCGATAGCCGTCAGCGCGCTGCGGAAGATTTCGAGTGTGATCGCGTCTACCCCAGGACGAGACACTATAGTCGCCTCCTCAGTCCACGCTATAATCCGCGCAGTCTTCCGCGCTGTCGGGCATCGAATCGTTCACGCTGCGATGCGCCACGATAGCGCCCGTGGCGTCGACCGTGGCGCTCCATCCCGGCGGCAGCACGCTCGTCGTATCGTACTGCGCGATGATCGCCGGACCTGCGAGCGCCGCGCCTGGGGTGAGTCGCTCGCGCAGATACACAGGCGTATCATGCCAGATGAGTTTACCATCCGCGCCGCTGAACGCCACACGGCGCCATTCAGTGCGCTCGGCGCGCGCCGCCATCACATCGTCGGCGTGTCGCGGCAGGCGGGGCGGATCCACGCGCCCACGCGCCTTGACGCGCACATTGACGACCTGAACGGGTTCACGCTCGTCGCTATAGCCAAAGCGCTGCGCGTGCGCGCGATGGAAGGCGCTTGCCATGTCGGTCCCTTCGTCGAACGGCACGGTCAATTCATACGATTGGCCCATATAGCGCAGGTCCAGGGCGCGCTCGATGATGATACGCTCATCAGCGCAGTCCTCCTCGCTGAGATCGCGCCTCCCCTGCTCCACAAGCCGTGCCAGCGTCGCCGCGATGACATCGTCACTACCGGCGAGCGGCAGCATGATGGTGCGAACGTAATCTTTGATGATGTCCGCGGCCAGCATCCCCAGGGCCGAGAGAACACCAGCGACTGGCGGGATGAGCACGCGCGGAATGCGCAGCGATGCGGCTAGCTCGCAGGCATGTAGCGGACCGGCGCCGCCAAACGCCACCAGCGCGCATGCCCGTGGATCATAACCACGCTGCACCGAGATGACACGAATGGCGCCCTCCATATGCGCGTTGACGATGCGCAGCATCCCCAGCGCGGCCTCCTCCGGCGTCAGCGCGAGCTGGCGGGCGATCTTCGCCACAGACTCGCGCGCGGCGGCGGGGTCAATGGCGAGCGCGCCGCCGAGCACCTGCTCAGGGATGAGACGCCCCAGGACGATGTTCGCGTCCGTGACCGTGGGCTCCGTTCCGCCGCGCCCATACGCCGCTGGACCGGGATTAGCGCCCGCCGATGCGGGGCCAACGCGCAGCGCGCCGCCGGTGTCGAACCAGGCGATGCTGCCACCGCCCGCGCCGACCGTGTGAATATCGATCATCGGCAGGCGCATCGGGTAGCCGCCAATGCTGCCCTCGCTTGTCTGGGCGATGGCGCCCGCGACGTGCGCGACATCGGTGGAGGTGCCGCCCATATCGAACGAGATGATCTCGTCGAAGCCAGAGGCCTCCGCCATGAAGGCCGCGCCCACCACGCCTGCCGCTGGCCCGGAGAGCAGCGTGCGCGCAGCTTCGCGCCGCGCGGTCGCAGCGGAGATCGAGCCGCCATTGGACTGCATGACGCGCAGAGGCGTGTCGGGCGGCAGACCCCGCTCCAGCTGTCCCAGGTAGCGATCGATGATCGGCCCAACATAGGCGTTGAGTGTGACAGTGCTGGCGCGCTCGTACTCACGAAACTCAGGCAGCACATCGGCTGAGGCAGAGACATACAGTCCTGCCGCTCGCGCCTGCTCGGCGATAGCATGCTCATGCTCAGGATTGGCGAAGCTAAACAGCAGGCATATCGCCACCGATTCGACCCGCTCGCGTCGCAGCGTCGCCAGCGCCTCAGTCACCGACGCGGGGTCGAGTGGCGTGAGCGCTCGCCCCTGTTCGTCGAGCCGCTCGTTCACCTCCAAGCGCAGCCTCGCTGGCACGAGTGGCGGCTCCCGGCGCATCTCGAACCCGTAAATGCGTGGGCGCGTCTGCCGTCCAATCTCGAGCACATCAGCGAAGCCCGCTGTCGTAATGAGTCCGACATGCGCGCCCTCGCGCTCCAGAACCGCGTTGGTCGCCACCGTGGAGCCGTGAATCATAGTCAACCGGCTCCCCTGGACACCGAGCGCCGTGAGGCCATTCAGGATGGCGCGTGATGGATCATCCGGAGTAGACACCTCTTTATGAATGCGAACGGCGCCATCCTGAATCAGGACGAAATCAGTGAATGTGCCGCCGGTGTCAACGCCAACCAGCGTCGTCGCGCCAGCGGAAGAAGCCCCCATGCCTGTTCCCTTTCCCAGCGCAGCACGCCTGGAGCCTGTCAGGCGACCTCGCGCATAGACGAGGCGCAGGCGCGCGTCGCATGGACAAGCCAGCACGACGCGCGCCTGGATACGCCTGGATGCGCCTGGATATGTGCGCGCCGCGCGCTAGACCACCACCGCTGGAACGTCCACGGTCCGCGCCTCGGCATTGAACGCGGCGACATCCTGGCTCAGCAGCCGGTCGAGGTCGGCGCGCCGCTCGCGCACCTGCTCGCTCAGCATCGCAAAGACCTCGTGGGCTCCGCGCGTCGGCGCATCGTCTGACTCGTCGATCATCGAGCTGAGAATGGTGAGCCGCTCGGCGAGTCGGCCGGGGCCAGGCTTCAGCTTCTCTTCTTCCAGGTTCACCAGCTGACCTTCGAGCGCCTTCACCTTGTCACGCAGCGCATTGGCCTTCTCGCGCCATTGCGACCAGTTCTCGTGCGATTTCGTTCGCTCGCTCCAGTCGGACACCTGCTTGTGGACCCGGCGCAGTTGATTGACCATCTGATGAATCTCTTGCATCTGCTGATAGATGGCCCGCTTCAAGGTGAACTGCTCCTGAAGCGCTTCCGGCGAAACCCCAAGCCGCTCATCGGGCACGATGCTAAAGCGCTGGCTCACCACCGTCTCGCCCAGACGCAGGCGCGCCTCGTATTCGCCGGGCAATGCGCGTGGAGCCAGACCCTCCAGCGTTTCGCGTGTGTCCGGCTCATTCGCCTTCGGATCGTCGACCAGCGGCTCGACCGGCGTATAGCGAAGGTTCCAGACGAATCGGTTCGCGCCCTGGCGTACGCGAAGTCGCGGCTCGTGCTCGCTCTTGCTGCTGAACGTCCGCAGCGTCGCGCCTTCCGCATCGTGGATGGTCAGCTCAACAGGCTCCGTCGTGGCCTCGCCGAGCGCATAGTGGAAAATGACGCCACTCGGCGGATTGGCGCCCGCGTCAAGAAACGTCTTGCGAGTCGAACCATCAGGCGCTTTCGTCAATCGATACGAGACGGTCAGCGGCCCTGTCATCAGGTATTGCGTAAAGGCTGCCGATTCTCCGTCCTCCTTGCGCGTCTCGAAGCGAGAGCGCACAGTTGGCCTGGGCGTGAACAGGGTGACAGGCTGCGATGGCGCCTGCGCATTCGCCATCTGGTAGAGCGGACTGAGGTCGTCCAGAATCCAGAAGGAACGCCCATGCGTCGCCGCGACGAGGTCAGTCTCATGCACGATGAGATCATAGACGGGCGCGACCGGTAGATTGCACTGGAAGGGCTGCCAGTTGGCGCCATCGTCAAACGAGAGATATACGCCAAACTCCGTGCCGACATAGAGCAGGCCGCGCCGGTTTGGGTCCTCACGGATGACACGGGTAATGGCTTGTTCTGGCATGCCAGCGGCGATGCTGGTCCATGTGGCGCCGTAATCGTTGGTCTTGTAGAGATAGGGAGCCGAATCATCGTGCTTGTAGCGCGTCGCGGCCACATACGCCGTCGCTGGGTCGTGCGGAGACGGCTCGATGATGCTGATGAGCGCCCACTCAGGCAGCCCGGATGGAGTGATATTCCGCCACGTCGCGCCACCATCGCGTGAGATATGCATCAGGCCGTCGTCGGAGCCAGCCCAGAACACTCCCTGCTCGAGCGGAGACTCGCGGAACGCGAAAATGGTGCAATAGATCTCCGCGCCACTGTTGTCGTGGGTGATCGGGCCGCCGGATGGACCGAGCTTGTCCGGGTCGTTGCGCGTCAGGTCTGGGCTGATCGTCTCCCAGCTTACCCCCTCGTCGTAGGAGCGATGCACATAGTTCGAGCAGACATACAGGACATCGGGGTCGTGGCGTGACACCTCGATCGGGTAGGTCCACTGGAAGCGATACTTGAGCTGATTCGCGCCGACACCGCCGACATTGTCGTTGACCACCTCCGGCCAGACGGTCACGTTGCGCTTTTGCCCTGTCTGCGGGTTCCACGCGATCAGGCGCCCATGCCCGGAGCCAGTGCCGATGCCGCCGCCGAACACCGTATAGGGTGGCTTGCGACTCACCGCCATGTACCCGCTCTCGCCGCCACCCGGCTCGGCATAGTTGCGCCAGCTAATCGCGCCCTCTGGCTCGCTGCTGGGCAAACGCATGGCCCAGTTATCCTGCTGCGAGCCATAGACGTGATAGGGCTTCTGGTCATCAGTCGTGACATGGTAGAACTGCGCCGTCGGCTGATTGAGCAGCGATGACCAGGTATAGGCGCCGTCGAAGGTGACGCGTGCGCCACCGTCGTTGCCCTCGATCATGCGATTGGAGTTGCGCGGATCAATCCACAGGCCGTGGTTGTCGCCGTGTGGTGTGGGAACCTCAGTGAACTTCGCGCCGCCGTTGGTCGACTTCCAGCACTTGAGGTTTAGATTCCAGATGGTGTCGGCGTCTTGCGGATCGGCGAAGAGGTGCATGTAATACCACGGGCGACCGCGCAGCTCGCGCTCCGCGTTGATGCGCTCCCAGGTCTCGCCCCAATCATCCGAGCGGAAGAGGCCGCCATCATCCGCGCCATCCTTGCCGCTCGCCTCGACGATCGCCCAGACGCGACCAGCGCGCGCGGGTGAAGCGGCGACGCCGATCTTGCCCAGCAATCCAGCCGGCAGACCGGGCGCCCTGGTGATATCTTTCCATGTCTCGCCGCCGTCAACGCTCTTCCACAGACCCGA
>DASQSS010000246.1:0-3066 GCA_035642255.1 Ktedonobacterales bacterium
CAGCCACAGAACGAACGTACCCGCGCCTTCCTGGACCGCGTGCTACACGCGATTTAGCGAGATGACGAGGCGCATCGTCAGGCGCACGTCTGAGTCAGTGTTGACAGGCGATAGCGGGCGGACAGCCCACTGCGCAGACCCGGCAGACCCCGCATGCCAGAGAAAGGGCAGGTTATGATCCCATTCCGTCATCTCCCCCATCTCCACGCGCCTCGTAAACGATCAACGTTGTTCGCGCTGGTCGCGCCCGCGCTGGCGCTGACCATGTTGTTGAGCGCCTGTGGAGCGGGCAATGCCTCCACGCCCACCGCGCAGGCGACCAGCACGGTGCATATTGGCAACGCTGGCACACTGATTCCGGGCCAGTTCAAGTGGGGCGAAGACTCCACCGGCGGCATGCCCTACATCGTCCCGAAGGACGCCAACAACCCGAACGCCGCCTACTACGGCTACGAGGTCGACATCGCCACCGAGATGGCGAAGCTGATGGGCGCGCAGCAGGTTCCGACGCAGATCACCTGGTCGAACTGGCAGCAAGGCCTCGCCTCGCAGCAGTTCGACTTCTTCATGAACGGCCTGGAGATCACATCAGATAACATCCAGGCGGGCGCGAAGTTCAGCATCCCGTACTATGTCTACACGCAGTCCATCGTCGTGCTGAAGACAAACACGACGATCAACAGCTTCGCCGACCTGGCGGGCAAGAAGGTCGAGACGGGTACCGGCTACGAGGCGCAGAACGTGATGGACGCCTACAATGCCGCACACCCCAACGGCAAGATCAATGAAACGCTGACCGACAACCCGACACCATTCACCGATCTGCAGTCGGGTCGCGTGGATGCGATGTTCATTGACACGCCAATCGCCGAGTGGTACGGCGGAAACGACCCCAGCGGACTCTACAAGATCGTCGGCGGTCCGCTCGATCCCGGCTACTACGGCATCGCGTTCGATCCAAACAACCCAAACACGCCAACCCTGATGGCCGAGGTCAACAAAGCCATTGAGGTGCTCTACACCAACGGCACACTGCAGAAGATCTACCAGGACGGCGGCGCTTATAACGCTGGTCCCGATGGCAAGGTCGTCTTCGAGAAGTATGGCATGTGGAACTCATCACAGGCCTGTATCGGTAACTTCCTGCCCGATCACCCAACGAGTGCCTCGGGCTGTCCCGCCCTGGCGACCAAGTAGGCGCCGCAGTCCATACCCCAGCAGGGCTGGCGTGGGTCTCATCCCCAGTGTGAGGCCCACGTTGAGCTCTCTGGAGGGCGGCTTCGCGCCTGCCCTCCCTGCGCGGCTGAGGTGAAGCGCTTCACCTCAGCCGTTGGTCGTGAGTCCGCATTGGGCAGCCCGGCTGCTCTCGGAAGCCCCAGCGGCGCGATGATTCGGTCAGCCTTCCCATGACAGCACACTCCCGCGCCTGTGCATCGCGGGGGCAGGGGGCGTTCCGTTCATGAAGAAGTCACTTGCCAGCCTACGCTTTCTCGCCATGTTCCTCGGCGTCATCCTGGTCTTTGGGCTGGGCGGCTCGCTGATCCTCGCGGCCTTCGACAAAGAGGAGACGAGTTCACCCGCGCCACTCTTCAACGTCGGGGTGATCTTCCACGGCGTCGTCCACTTCATCCAGACACTCTTTTTCGTGGCGTTCTCTGGAACCAATCACTTTGGCGCGCATTACTGGACGTTCTTCCTGACGGGATTCGCCACCACCATCCAGTTCTGCTTCATCTCGATGCCCCTGGCCCTGGTGACGGGCTTCATCGTCGCGCTGATGTCGCAGTCGAAGCTGCGCATCATCCGCCTGCCCGCACGCGCGTTCGTCGAGTTCATCCGCAACACGCCTCTGCTGGTGCAGATGATGGTGATCTACCTGGGACTTTCGTTCCTGCCGCAATGGCTGGTCAATCCGTTTACCGCGGGCGTCGCCACGCTGACGATCAATTACTGCGCATATGAATGCGAGAATCTGCGCGCCGGACTCAGCGCCGTCGATCGCGGCCAGAACGAAGCGGCGGCCACGCTCGGCCTGGGCCTGGGCGAGACGCTACGGCTCATTCTGGTTCCGCAGATGATTCCGATATCGTTACCGACCGTCATCAATGACCTCATCTATATGTTCAAAGATTCGTCGATTCTGAGCCTGATCGCGGTGCTGGAGCTTACCGCGCAGACGAACGGCCTGGTGCGCCACTTCCCTGTCTACACCTGGCAGTTCTTCATGATTGGGTCGCTGCTCTATCTCGCGCTGAGCCTGCCCCTGGGACGGGTCGCGCGAACGATCGAGGCTCGATTGCGTGCGCACAGCTTCGGTCAGGGCCGTGACTTGACAACGCTCACAGGCCAGACGCTTGCCGCCTCGGTCATCGTTGGCTGGCTGGCGGGCGCGCTGGGTGTGGGTATCTCACTTGGCATTCTCATCGCGCTGCTCGGCAAGATGATCGTGGCGCTCGTCCTCACCCTCACGCTGCTGATCGGCATCATGCTGATTCTGGGCATCCCTGTCTACGCCGTCGCCACGCTCATCCGCTCCTTGCGACGAGGCGCGCGCAGTAAGCCACCGGCGTCGCCACAGCCAACGAGCGTGCCAGCCGGCATTACTGGCGCCAAGATGTAGCGCGGGAGGAGACGAACGATGGATATTCTCATTCGCACGATCGTCCAGAATGCGCCCCTGCTGGTCAACGCGGCTCTCATCACGCTGCTCGGCTCGGCGCTCTCGATTGTGCTGGCGATGATTCTGGCCGTGCCCACCGCCTTCGCCCGCATTTCGCGAAACCTCCTGCTGCGCAGTATCAGCACATTCTACGTCGAGACCATTCGCGGCACACCGCTACTCTTGCAGTTGATCGCCTGGTTCTATGGCGCGCGTCTGCTGCTGCTCTACCTGTTCAACTTCAACGCGGATACCGTGGCCTATAACGTGTTGACCGCGCTCAACTCGAACAACCTGATGCCCAGCCAGGGCGTGAGCAACATCTTCTTCGCCGTCATTGGACTGTCATTCAACTACGGCGCGTACCTCTCGGAGGTCATTCGCGCGGGCATCGAAGCGGTGGACCG
>DASQSS010000247.1:0-2148 GCA_035642255.1 Ktedonobacterales bacterium
GTCGTCGTGCGCCCGATAGACATTGCATGGCGCGACCAGCACATACCGTAGCGCCCGAAGGCGCGCTGGGCAGCCTGCGACGCGCGGCCCGAGTCGCAGCAACGCATCAGACTGCGCCACCAACACGCGCCCCACCGGACCACAGCGACGCATGAGCTGCTCTGCGGGCGTGTCTACCATCATCACTACACCGTCCTGTGGCTGCGCGCCAGGGGCGTTCCTGGCGCCGACGGAAATGGTCTCCAACGGGGTGAACGCCACACGCGCACGCTGGAACATCAGCAGGAGGGGACGTTTCGCGATCCAGAGCGTCTGCCGCGCGGGATCACCGATCACCAGAGGCATCTGTTTCACTGCGGCCAGTCGTGTTGTGATGATACATACTTCCTCTGCCGCGCATGCGTCCTCGCGCGCTGCATGTCGGAAATGCTCTGTGTCGAGTACAACGCTCTGTTTGCTCTCCATCTCAGGCAGCCACCGTACCTGGAGTTGATAGAGGCTGGAGACCAGGCATATCACCTCGTCGAAGCGTGTCAGCGCTCGGACACCGCTTATGAGCCGCATCTCCCGCTGCGTATAGATGAGGCCGTCGATACTGGGCGCGTTACGCCGTCCTTGCGCTTTCGACGCTTTCGACGCTTTCGGTGGTTCAGACGGTGGTGTGGCTGGCGAGGTTCCATGCGAGGTTCCATGCGAGGTTCCAGCCCTGGACGGACCAGAGCGCCGTGTAGCGCGTCGCGGCAACAGAGAGAGATGCGCAGCAGTGGTCATATGACCTGATTCCCCCCAGAGTCACACGTGGTTCAACATCCTCATCACAACTTCGGGTCAGCGGTCAGCAGATACATGCGCAAAACAGACGCGATGAAACGCGATGAAATGCGATGAAACAATGTCGGTTGACACAGCACGGAAACCGAAGCCCCTCCTGGCGCTCGCTGTCCAACCGTGTGATTCAGATCCTTTCCAACTGTTCTACGTATTCCAGGCGTTCCAAACGTTCCAAACGTTCCAGGCGTTCCAGACATGGACTGCCTGGAATGCCGCGCCTACGCGGAATAGCAGAGGCGGCTGCGCTGTTCACCTGTGGCGCCTATCTAGAGTGGCTGATTACGTCGTACAGGCGCGTCGGGCGACGCTGGCACGCAGTGGGAACCGCGGCTGGAGTGGCCGCATAATCCACACGCTACCGAAGAAGCGTCCATCAGGAACCCTGGTGGAGAGTCCCATGAAGAAGGTGTCGGCGCTAAGTATAACGACTCCGGCTGTTGTCCGCAACACAGATTTCTTGTTACGACGAAAATCCACGTCTATTGGTGACACGACGTGTCGTCGCCTGAGCGGTTCTGTGCGCTCAGGCGACGACATCCTTCGTCGTTCGTTCCTTGTCTTGTCAGCCCCGCGATTCGCCTTGCTCAGCTTTAATTGTGCTGACGTTTCTCCTTATGCGGCCGTTGCCCTGGCTGTTGGTCCTGATGTCTGCGCAGTTCTTCGCGCAGCTCGTGTGTTACCCCTGCGACATCGTCAAGCACCTGCTGCGTTCCCGCGTCGATGCCCGGTGGCGTGGCTGCGGGCGGCGGGGTAGGCGGTGTGCGTTCGCGCAGACCGAGCGCCGCCGCCTGGTCGCGCTCGTCACGGGAGCGCGCGAAGTCAATGAACTCTAAAACCTCTTGCCGACGTTGATGGGATAGCCCGAGAAAACCGACGCGCACGCGATCCGCCTGGTGATCTTCGTTGGTCACCCCATCCGCGTCGAGCCTACCGATATAGCGCCAGTCACCACTCGTGATGAACCGGTCGACATCCATGAGGGATTGACCGGAGTAGGCGGCCAGCCACAGCACGTAATCAATCGCGATCCAGCTCCGCTCGCTGGCGAGCGTGGGGTCGATCAGGCTCTCGATGCGCTGAATGGTGGTGACGCTCAGTGTCACGTCGTCGGCATGCGCCGCCGCCTGCAGCTCACGCAGCGACATCCGCAGCCGCTCGCGACGTGTCCAGATAAACCACTGCGCAAGGCGCTGGCGCAGCACCGTGCCGCGCAGCCGCCAATTCCCCGCGCTGCCCGGGCGTGCCTGACTTACCCGTTTGCGACGCGGCTTCACAGGCGCTTTCGCGGGTCGTTTCGTAGTCGGGGGCTGCCCCGTC